>NZ_BMQH01000039.1:0-601 GCF_014648015.1 Butyricicoccus faecihominis | reverse complement strand
CTGAGTTCTGAATAAGAACTCATATCCTATGGTCAATCAGAATGAGCACTTGCAGATCGTTGTTTAATTTAGAGGGTGCAATCGAAAGATTGTGTACCTTCAAAAAGTGGAAAAGAGAAAGACAAATTCCGAGGTCCCTGCATCAATCGAAAGGTTGAAATATGGGGGTGTAGCTCAGCTGGGAGAGCACCTGCCTTGCAAGCAGGGGGTCAGGAGTTCGATCCTCCTCATCTCCACCACAGGGCGTCGGAAGACGGAAACGACGACCGGACGCCGAAAATCAAATGGGCTTGTAGCTCAGGTGGTTAGAGCGCACGCCTGATAAGCGTGAGGTCGGAGGTTCGAGTCCTCTCAAGCCCACCAATAAGAGCAACGACCGAGCTTGCAAAATTTTATGAAATAAAATTTTGCATAAGCTATAAAAGGTCGGAAGTTCTTATGAGCCGCGCTATTTGCACAAACAAAACGTAGTTTTGTTGGCAAAATTGCGTAGCAATTTTGCACCTTGAAAACTGAACAATACGAAAGCAAAAGCAACAATAGAGGAAATGTTAAAATGTTATTCCGATCTTAATTTTATAGATCAGCAAATAGGTTTTGA
>NZ_BMQH01000038.1:0-666 GCF_014648015.1 Butyricicoccus faecihominis | reverse complement strand
CGGCTATCCGAAAAGGTAATTCGCCGTCTTATGAAGCAAGTAGGAGTGCAGGGAGTGAACAGAAAGAAGACAAGCTACAGTTCCTATCAGGGAGAAATCACGCCAGCTGTCCCCAATCTTCTAAAACGGGATTTCCACGCAAATCGTCCCAATGAAAAGTGGCTGACAGATATTACGGAATTTGCAATCCCTGCAGGCAAGGTTTATCTTTCTCCAATCATCGACTGCTTTGATGGCATGCCTGTTTGTTGGAGCATTGGCATCAGCCCGAACGCAGAGTTGACAAACGGAATGCTGGACAAAGCGATTTCTCTTCTAAAAGTCGGAGAGCACCCAGTTGTCCATACGGATCGTGGGTGTCACTATCGCTGGCCAGGCTGGATCAGTCGTATGGAAGCAGCACATTTGCATCGATCCATGTCCAAGAAAGGGTGCTCGCCTGATAATTCAGCCTGTGAAGGTTTCTTTGGGCGAATGAAGAACGAGATGTTTTATGGGGTTTCTTGGCTAAACGTTTCAATAGAGGAGTTCATTCATACAGTCGAAGATTATATGGTTTGGTATCGGGAAAAGCGAATTAAGATATCTCTTGGTGGACTTAGTCCGCTGGAGTATAGACAAAAACTCGGCCTATCGGCATAGTCCAAGATTTTGTCCGCACCCCCT
>NZ_BMQH01000037.1:0-678 GCF_014648015.1 Butyricicoccus faecihominis | reverse complement strand
AGGGGAGTGAAAAAGAACCTGAAACCTTGTGCCTACAAGCACCGAGAGTCCGTTAAAGGATGATCGGGTACTTTTTGTAGAACGGTCCGGCGAGTTAATATTTGCAGCGAGGTTAAGGAACTGGAGTTCCGGAGCCGCAGCGAGAGCGAGTCTGAAAAGGGCGTATGAAGTTGCAGGTATTAGACCCGAAACCGGGTGACCTATCCATGAGCAGGCTGAAGCGGTGGTAAGACACCGTGGAGGGCCGCACCCACGTCTGTTGAAAAAGCCGGGGATGACTTGTGGATAGCGGAGAAATTCCAATCGAACTCGGAGATAGCTGGTTCTCCCCGAAATAGCTTTAGGGCTAGCGTTATTTTAGATTACCGGAGGTAAAGCACTGAATGGTCTAGGGGCCGCGAGGTTACCAAAGCCTATCAAACTCTGAATGCCGGATAATTGATGAATAGCAGTCAGACTGTGTGAGATAAGTCTCATAGTCAAAAGGGAAACAGCCCAGATCTACAGCTAAGGTCCCAAATGAACACTAAGTGGAAAATGATGTGAAACTGCGAAGACAACCAGGATGTTGGCTTAGAAGCAGCCACTCATTCAAAGAGTGCGTAATAGCTCACTGGTCGAGTGGTTTTGCGCAGAAAATGTAACGGGGCTAAGTGTTCAACCGAAGCTTAGGCATTG
>NZ_BMQH01000036.1:0-791 GCF_014648015.1 Butyricicoccus faecihominis | reverse complement strand
CCGCCGCGCATTACGATTACGCGGTCGGACATGCCGAGGATCTCAGGCATTTCCGAAGATACCATGATAACGCACTTGCCCTGCTTGACAAGGCTGTTCATTACGTTGTAAACCTCGACCTTTGCGCCGACGTCGATACCACGGGTCGGTTCGTCAAAGATAAAGATCTCTGCATCCGTGTTGACCCACTTGCCGATTACGACCTTCTGCTGGTTACCACCGGACAGCTGGCCTACGATCTCGTCGATCGACGGGGTCTTGATGCGCAGCGACGCAATGTTCTGCTCGCCTGCCTCCAGGATCTTCTTTTCGTTCAGGAACAAGCCCGACGAGAAGCCCTTCATGTTAGCAAGAATCAGGTTGGTGCGAATGGTCTGAGCCAGTACCAGACCCTGTCCCTTACGGTCCTCGGTGAGGAACGCAATGCCGTGATGGATCGCCTGACGCGGGGACTTGATATGTACTTCCTTGCCCTTGATCTTGATCTTGCCGCTGTCGATCGGATCTGCGCCGAATACTGCGCGCATAATCTCGGTACGACCGGCGCCGACCAGACCTGCAAAGCCCAGAATCTGTCCGCCGTATGCCTTGAAGGATACATTGTTCAGGACGCCTGCCTCAACAACGTTATCAACCTCAAGCATCGGCTCCTTGGACTTTTCGCCGAATTCCTTCGGGAACTGGTTGTCCAGCGAACGACCTACCATTGCGGTGATCAGGGAGTCATTATCCCACTGATCGATCGGCTTGGTTGCGATGAACTCACCGTCACGGATAACCTCAACGCGGTC
>NZ_BMQH01000035.1:0-791 GCF_014648015.1 Butyricicoccus faecihominis | reverse complement strand
GACCGCGTTGAGGTTATCCGTGACGGTGAGTTCATCGCAACCAAGCCGATCGATCAGTGGGATAATGACTCCCTGATCACCGCAATGGTAGGTCGTTCGCTGGATAATCAGTTCCCGAAGGAATTCGGCACCAAGTCCAAGGAGCCGATGCTTGAGGTTGACAGCGCTGTTGAGGCAGGCGTCCTGAACAATGTATCCTTCAAGGCATACGGCGGACAGATTCTGGGCTTTGCAGGTCTGGTCGGCGCCGGCCGTACCGAGATTATGCGCGCGATTTTCGGCGCAGATCCGATCGACAGCGGCAAGATCAAGATCAAGGGCAAGGAAGTATCGATTAAGTCTCCGCGTCAGGCTATCAAGCATGGCATCGCGTTCCTCACCGAGGACCGTAAGGGACAGGGTCTGGTACTGGCTCAGACCATTCGCACCAACCTGATTCTTGCTAACATGAAGGGCTTCTCTTCGGGCTTGTTCCTGAACGAAAAGAAGATTCTCGAGGCAGGCGAGCAGAACATTGCGTCGCTGCGCATCAAGACCCCGTCGATCGACGAGATCGTAGGCCAGCTGTCCGGTGGTAACCAGCAGAAGGTCGTAATCGGCAAGTGGGTCAACACGGATGCAGAGATCTTTATCTTTGACGAACCGACCCGTGGTATCGACGTCGGCGCAAAGGTCGAGGTGTACAATGTAATGAACAGCCTTGTCAAGCAGGGCAAGTGCGTTATCATGGTATCTTCGGAAATGCCTGAGATCCTCGGCATGTCCGACCGCGTAATCGTAATGCGCGGCGG
>NZ_BMQH01000034.1:0-830 GCF_014648015.1 Butyricicoccus faecihominis | reverse complement strand
GAAGTCAGAGCGGAAGCACTGGTGGACTGCATACGAGTGAGAATGCCGGAATAAGTAGCGAGAATTATGTGAGAATCATAATGGCCGAAAATCTAAGGTTTCTTGGGGAAGGTTCGTCCGCCCAAGGTTAGTCGGGAGCTAAGCTCAGGCCGAAAGGCGTAGGCGATGCACATACGGTAGAAATTCCGTAACCACCGAACATTTAAGCTAGAGGGACGCTTTCTTTAAGGTTATCCCGGGCGATGGTTGCCCCGGGCGTAAGGGACCGAAATATAGTAGGGAAGTAACTGGCGAGAGAGACGAGAAAAGCTCTAGTGTATACTAAGGTGCCCGTACCGCAAACCGACACAGGTAGATGGGATGAGTATTCTAAGGCCAACGGGAGAAGGGTTGTTAAGGAACTCGGCAAATTGGCCCCGTAACTTCGGGATAAGGGGCGCCTGCGAGAGCAGGCCGCAGTGAAAAGGCCCAAGCGACTGTTTAGCAAAAACACAGCTCTCTGCTAAATCGAAAGATGACGTATAGGGGGTGACGCCTGCCCGGTGCTGGAAGGTTAAGGGGAGTGCTTAGCGCAAGCGAAGGTGCGAACTTAAGCCCCAGTAAACGGCGGCCGTAACTATAACGGTCCTAAGGTAGCGAAATTCCTTGTCAGGTAAGTTCTGACCCGCACGAATGGCGTAACGATTTGGGCACTGTCTCAACAGCCCGCCCGGCGAAATTGTAGTACCGGTGAAGATGCCGGTTTCCCGCAACTAGACGGAAAGACCCCATGGAGCTTCACTGTAGCTTGATATTGGATCTCGGTATTCCATGTACAGGATAGGTGGGAG
>NZ_BMQH01000033.1:0-860 GCF_014648015.1 Butyricicoccus faecihominis | reverse complement strand
TCGTTGTTGATTGCATCAACGAAGGAGATAACCTGGTTGATGAATGCCTGGTTGTAACGCTCGAGGAAGAACCACAGCGGCTTCTCGGAGTGAGCGCCGTCCTTGGTCAGTACGGTGGTGGTGTTCAGCAGGTCGTTGGCATCGGAAGCCATGCCCTTAGAGCCGAACGCCTCAACGCGCTGGTCGTAGCCGTAAACTGCCTGACGGGAGTTGTTGATAACAGCGATGCAGCCGTTAGCCATCTTCATGGTAACAACAGCGGTGTCAACATCCGGAATACCGGACTCTTCCTGCAGGTTCGGGTTAACGAGGCAGGAACCAACAGCGGAGATCTCAACAGCCTCGGAACCGGTTACGTAGCGAACCATATCGAAGTCGTGGATCATCATATCGTAGAAGATACCGCCGGAAACTGCAACGTAGGAAGCCGGGGGCGGCTCCGGGTCACGGGAGGAAACGATAACGATATGCGGATCGCCGATCGTGCCGTCCTTAACTGCGTCTGCAACTGCCTTGTGGTTGTGGTCGAAGCGGCGGTTGAAGCCTACCTGGAACTTAACGCCCTTCTCCTCAACGAGTGCGAGCAGCTTCTTGATCTTGTCGATATCATAGTCGATCGGCTTCTCGCAGAATACGTGCTTGCCAGCCTGAACTGCTGCCATGGAAACATCGCAGTGCGTATCAGTGGAGGAGCAAACGAATACTACGTCTACCTCAGGATTGTTGATAACGTCCATAAAGTCGGTGGAAACGTTGGTGATCTTGCGCTCTGCCAGCCACTCGCGTGCGCCGGACTTGTCAAGCATCGGGTCAGCAGCAGCTACTACCTGAACGCCCGGTACGGAGTTGATCAGGTTGTT
>NZ_BMQH01000032.1:0-1169 GCF_014648015.1 Butyricicoccus faecihominis | reverse complement strand
AATACGCCGTCCTTGGAGGTGATGCCGTGCTCGTCATCAGCCACGATGCAGCCCTTGCGGTTGGTTTCCAGACCCGGCGTGGTGTGACGGATCAGCGGGTTCGGGCTGGTGCCGATTGCCGCGATAACGCAGTCCAGATCAAGCACAAACTCGCTGCCCTCGACCGGAATCGGACGGCGGCGGCCGGATGCGTCAGGCTCGCCCAGCTCCATCTGCTGGCACTTGAGGCCGGTGACGTTGAAGTTCTCGTCAGACAGCACCTCGAGCGGCGCGGTCAGGAACTTGAACACAACGCCCTCTTCCTTCGCGTGGTGAATCTCCTCGAGACGAGCCGGAAGCTCCTTCTCGGAACGGCGGTACACGATGTAAACTTCCTCGGCGCCCATGCGCTTTGCACAGCGGGCGGCGTCCATGGCTACGTTGCCGCCGCCGACTACTGCAACCTTCTTTGCGTGGTAGATCGGGGTGTCCGCGTTTTCCTTGTATGCCTTCATCAGATTGATGCGGGTCAGGTACTCGTTTGCGGAGTAAACGCCGTTTGCGTTCTCGCCCGGAACACCGATAAAGGTCGGCAGACCGGCACCGGAGCCTACAAAGATAGCCTCGTAACCGTCACCGAACAGCTCGTCAATGGTCTCGGAACGGCCTACAACAAAGTTGAGAATGAACTCAACGCCCAGATCCTTCAGCGTGTCGATTTCCTTCTGCACGATAGCCTTGGGCAGACGGAACTCCGGAATGCCGTACATCAGAACGCCGCCTGCGGTGTGCAGCGCCTCGAAAACGGTAACTTCGTAACCCATGCGAGCCAGATCGCCTGCACAGGTCAGACCGGCCGGGCCTGCACCAACGATGGCAACCTTGTGGCCGTTGGATTCCGGCTTTACTGCCTTCTCAGTGCTGTTTTCGCGCGCGTAGTCGGCAACGAAGCGCTCCAGACGGCCGATGGCTACCGGCTCGCCCTTGATGCCACGGACACAGTGACACTCGCACTGGCTCTCCTGCGGGCAGACACGGCCGCAGACAGCCGGCAGTGCGGAGGTCTCCTTGATCTTGGCAGCCGCTTCGAGGAACTTACCCTCTGCAACCAGAGAGATGAACTCCGGAATCTTGACCTGTACCGGACAGCCGGTCATGCAGGGCTTGTTCTTGCAGTTCAGGCAGCGCTG
>NZ_BMQH01000031.1:0-1197 GCF_014648015.1 Butyricicoccus faecihominis | reverse complement strand
GAAAGCGAATTTGAGTTTGGAGGTGAAACGGCATGATCGGACGATACTCGGACGAAATGACGTTTGACTACATTATGAACCGTATGCTGGAATCCGTGCCGGATACGGTAGACAAGCGCGAGGGCAGCATCATCTATGACGCACTTGCACCGGCGGCCGCAGAACTGGTCAAATGCTACACGGAGCTTGATGTGGTCATGGACGAAACCTTTGTTGATACCGCATCCCTGCAGTACCTTATGCTGCGCTGTAAGGAGCGCGGCGTAACCATTCAGGGCGAAACTGCTGCTGTTATCGAGGGTGTGTTCACGCCGTCCAGTGTGGAGCTGACCTCGGGCTTGCGGTTCAACTGCGATGAAGTCAACTATGTAGTTACCGAGAAAATCTCGGCAGGTCACTACAAGCTCGAGGCCGAAACGCTCGGCACGGTCGGCAACAAGTATACCGGCCTGCTGCTGCCAATCCAGACGGTGAACGGTCTGGAAACCGCCCAGATTGCAGCGGTGCTCATTCCGGCCGAGGACGGCGACACGACCGACACCCTGCGTGAGAAGTATTACGCCAGTATCGACGGTGAAGCATTCGGCGGCAATGTTGCCGACTACAAGGACAAAACCAACGCGATTACTGGTGTTGGCGGCGTTAAGGTCTATCCGGTGTGGAACGGCGGCGGTACGGTCAAGCTGACTATTATCGCGTCCGACTTCACCGCGCCGAGCAGCGAACTGATTTCCAAGGTGCAGACCGCCATCGACCCCGAGCAGAATCACGGCGAGGGTCTGGGGCTCGCGCCGATCGGGCATACCGTGACCGTCACCGGCGCGAAGTACGCCGACCTCACCGTTGCGGCGAACATCACCTTTGCCGCCGGTTGGAACTGGGAGAACGGCAAGTCGCAGCTTGTGAGCGCCGCCAATGCGTATCTTAACGAGTTATGTAAAGAGTGGTCGGAGAACAAAACAACGGTGGTTCGCATCTCGCAGATCGAAACACACCTGCTGACCGCGGATTGTGTGGTCGATGTGGACGGCACAACGGTCAACGGCGATACCAAGAACATTGAACTGGCTGCGGACGAGATTCCGCGGCTGAGTACGATTGGCGGTGCGTCGTGAGAAAGAAGCTGCAAGACTACCTGCCGCCGATCCTGCTGAAAACCTACGAGTTTCCGCTTTTGTGCGACACTGAGCAGCCGGA
>NZ_BMQH01000030.1:0-1259 GCF_014648015.1 Butyricicoccus faecihominis | reverse complement strand
CTCCAGTCCTGACGGCGGCCGGTCCACTTTTTGGTAATATCCATCATTGCCAGATACAGCATTTTGAACAGACTCTCATCAGTCGGAAACACGGATTTCGCTTTTGTTACCTTGCGAAGCTGGCGGTTAAAACCTTCAATTGCATTGGTCGTATAAATCAGTCTGCGAAGCTCCTGTGGAAATTTGAAATAAGTGCTGAGATTTGCCCAGTTTTCCCGCCAGGACTGCGAAATAGTGGGATATTTCTTATCCCAGTGCTCCGAAAAGGTATCCAGCGCCATCAATGCCGCATCCTCATCAACCGCAGCGTAAACCGCCTTCAGATCAGCCATAAGCGCTTTCAAATCCTTGTAAGATACATATTTGCTGGAATTTCTAATCTGATGAATAATACAGTTTTGAATCTCAGTCTTGGGAAAAACTGCCTCAATTGCCGTAGAAAAGCCACACAGATTGTCCGTACAGGCGATAAAAATATCTTCAATCCCACGGTTGCGCAGACTGTTCAGTACAGTTGCCCAGTATTTTGCGCTTTCGTTTTCACCAACCCACATGCCGAGAACATCTTTGTGCCCGTCCAGATCAATGCCAATCGCGATATAGACAGCCTTCTTCACGATGTGTCCCTCGCTGCGCACATGATAGTGGATCGCATCCAGAAATACTACCGCGTAGACCGCCTCCAGCGGCCGCTGCTGCCATTCCTTTGCGACAGGCAGAATCTTATCCGTAATGCGACTTACCGTCGTATCAGAGACATCTACGCCGTAAATATCATGGATATGTGCTTCGATATCGCCGGTTGTCATGCCTTTGGCGTACATCGACAGAATCTTCTCCTCGATATCCTGACTGATACTGGTTTGATTCTTTTTCAGCAGCTGCGGCTCAAATTCACCCTTGCGATCCCGCGGAACTGCTACTTCTACATCGCCGAAACTGGTGCGAAGTGTCTTACTGCTGTGGCCATTGCGGCTGTTTTCGGTATTTTTGTTGCAATAATCGTACCTGCTATACCCCAATTCATCATCCAGTTCAGTTTCCAGACCGTCTTCCATGAATTCGGCAATTGTTTCTTTGAAAAGATTTTGGATGTCATCCATGCTGGTGATGTTGCTCATATCCAGCAGCTCTCGGATTTTTGATCTTCGTGCATTCTCTTTCGGTGTTCGTTTCTTTACTGGCATTTTGCTTCCCTCCACGGTTATATCTCTATTTTACACCTTCGCAGAGGTTTACACAAAATTTGGGATGGCGTC
>NZ_BMQH01000029.1:0-2224 GCF_014648015.1 Butyricicoccus faecihominis | reverse complement strand
GGGTTCAAGTCCCGTCACTCGCACCACCTTCTTTCAACAACAAAATATGCGGATGTGGCGGAATGGCAGACGCGCTAGCTTCAGGTGCTAGTGTTCGCAAGGACGTGGGGGTTCAAGTCCCCCCATCCGCACCAAGAATTGTGCTGAAATCGTTGTATTTCAGCACTTTTTCTTTATCTTTGTTGTTCCAGTTTTTAACTGACGACACTTTGACGACAAAAGGAATTTTTTACGACGGTGTTCCCTGCCCTCGAAAGCGCTTAGGGCAGCCGCCTCCCCATTGGAAAGTTTTCTGCCGATATGCTATAATGATTGCAAAAGATTGGAGAAGATATGAGAACTTACAAATACGCTATTTATATTACTTGCGCAATAACCTTGATTTCCTTCTGCATCGCATTCGCACTCAATTTTTATTTCACGGATTCCAATCCGTTTTGGTGCAATCTTCTGCTCGGTATATTTGGCAGCAGCTCATTAACTCTGCTAACATCTATTATCGGATATAGAGTTGAACGACGTCGCACGTTCGAAGGATTTTCCTATGCCACCAAGGCAATACTGCACGATTTGAACAAATATCAATATACCTGGGGATTAGAAGAAAAGGTCGATTTCTTTTTGAACTATACCGACATCAGTAAAATAGATTGGGATAGGTATTATGGAGATTTTGACTTCTTCACAAGCTTTTTCAGCAATGATAATGATAGACGTTATATTTACACCCAAATATACTATCCAATCGTGCAAGTTAATAATGCAATCCGTAATCACATCTGGCATTTTCGATGGTTTCGAGATGGTTCCGGAAAAAACGACGTTGCGATTAAGAAGTTTATTTGTGAAATCGAACCTCACTTGATCGAGATAAAGCACACAGAAGCCGATATAACTATTATGGATATACGGAATAAACTTGTCGAGGACATTAGTTTTGAGCTAAATAATAACTATTACAAACTGATGTACGGCAAACGCATATTCAAGCGTAGTTGCGCCTCTGATAACTCTCAAAAATCATAAAGAGTATAATAACCCCTCAGTGTCCGAATGAAGTGACACTGAGGGGTTGTACTTTACTTCTCCATCGCCTTAGCCAGCTTCTTCACGAGCTGCTCACCGTACTGATACCGCAGCAGATACTCGATGGTCTGCTCCTCCAGACCGACAACCTCCTGCACGGTGTCGATGGCGGCCTGCACGTCCGGCGTGCCGTCCGGCACGAACGTGCGGCACTGCGGCGCGGTGATGGCCGGCAGCTTACGAACAGCATCGTAGCTGACCGTAAAGCCTGCCTGCTTGAGCGATCTCATCTTGATATAGTTGGTTTCATCCTTGCAGATGCACTCACACTCGTAGGTCTTGCCATTGAGCAGGACCTTTTTCTTTTCTACCACTTCGTCGTCCTCCTTCTTCGGTTCGAGTTCAACCGGCGCGGTCAGCCGTGCCTTGAACTTACGCCACAGACTTTCGTCGCGTACCCACGGCTCGGGGCACAGCTTGCCGGTGACATCATAGTGCCGCACGACGTGATCTACGTCAATGCCGTACTTCGCCATGAGATACTTGACCAACTCGACGGCACGGTCTACCGTCTGCGGCGTGATGGTGTACTTGCCACTTACGATGTCGCTGCACATTTCCACACCCAACGAATTACGGTTCATACAAATGCCGCGTAACGGGTGATGCGAGCTCTCGAGAGCACCGCCGCAGTGCCATGCTGCATCGTTGTCGCGGACGGACTGCGTAACGCTGTCCTCATCGACAAAATAGTGTGCACTTGCCCGTCGGCCTGCGCCCTGAAAATAGTGCGCGTTGCCCTCGTCGGTATCGCCGTCGTTGGCGGTATAGTGCATGACGATGTACTTGATCGAATTGCCGCCGCGGCCGGAGTAGTAGTTGCTCGGATCAGTCGGCACAAACGGAATGTTCATCAATCGTTCTCCTCCCCTAACTTATCCACTGCGTCCTTTGCTGCGGACAGCATCTTCTTGAGCCACTGCGGCACGGGTGCGCCCAGGCTAACTGCGTTTTCGACGATCGAGCCCAACTCCGTGAGCGTGTACCACACGACCACCAGCGGGCACAGCAGTGTCGTATACTCAAACGGCAACACGACGCCCGGCAGGTGCCCGAGCATGGCGCCGATGAGCAGATCAGCCGCACCGGCCACCATTACTACAATAACTGAGCCGATCTTGTGAAAGATGCCGTCTCG
>NZ_BMQH01000028.1:2931-3088 GCF_014648015.1 Butyricicoccus faecihominis | reverse complement strand
CTGTTCATATCAGCGATTTTTTCATGAAGCTGCTGCATAGACTGGATGCCGTTTGCCTGCAAAAAGCTGAATAGTGCAGCGCTTTCCTGCAAAGCCCGGATTTTGCCGGTGCGGGTGCGGGGAGCGTTCAACTGCTGCTGGGCTTCCCACAAGGCGG
>NZ_BMQH01000028.1:1180-2743 GCF_014648015.1 Butyricicoccus faecihominis | reverse complement strand
AGCAGCTTGTTGTCGGCGGCGATCTGCCGGTTTACTTCGCCCTTGTCGGTGCGGATGCCGCGCTTTTCCATTTGGCTGGCGGCTGGCCCCAGATGGACAGAGGGAATTTTATCAATGCCCTGCCGCTTGTAGCTGCGATGGTCAATGCGCCCCGGTCTGCCGGCAGATTCCAACGCCCGATTGGTGTAGGCCGCCCACGCTGCCCGCCAAATCTCCACATTTCCTTTATCGTTCCAGTCGATCGTATCCTCCCGATGATTTTTCCAGCCGCCTTTCCCATCCGGGATACGCTGTCCACTCTCGTCCAGGTCGTATGCCTTGCGGCACTTTGCGCCCCACTGTCCATTTTCTTTCAAAGGCCGGAGCGTCAGCATGATATGGACATGAGGATTTCCGGTTCCCTTGTCATGGATAGCAAAGTCGGCACACATTCCTTTGTCTACAAAGTTGTCCTTCACATAGGCACGCACAAGGGCAAGCTGTTGTTCGCCGGACAGTTCACGGGGCAGGGCTGCTTCGATCTCGCGGGCAAGCTGGCTGTCCCTTGCCTTCTCGATTTGCTCCACGCTGTTCCAGAGGATAGAACGGTCTGCAAATTCCGGCGGGGCGTGGGCGGGCAGCATAATCTCCGCATGGACAATGCCGCCTTTCCGGGTGTAGTCGTGGGTCATTCCGTCCCATTCATTTGTCAGCTTGGTTCCGCTGCGGTAAGCAGCTGCGGCAACGGCAGAACGGCCTGCGCTGCGCTTGATGATACTGACGGGGATATGACAGAAATCTATGGGGAACACCTCCTTTCAGTGAGGGGATAACAAGCTCTGTGGAGCCGGACAAACGCAAAGCGGGTGTTTGGCTGCGCAGAGCGCACAAGGGGTTTGGGGAGCGTAGCTTCCCATCGTGGACGAAGTACGCAACGCCCCCGGCAGGGCGCACAGCACCGGCAACGGTGTATAAGTGCGCCCTTGTAAACAAGGGACTTATGGCGTGTCCCCGGATTTTGGCAGGTTTGCAGTCAATTCCGCAGCCCCCGGAAGATGGGACAGGGCAATCAGAAATGTTTTGACCTCTGCGCCGGAAAGGTTGGAGGCCAGCGGAAAAATACCCTCCAAAATGGCTCCGCGCTCAATCAGGCGGCGGGTGCGAACCCTGCGTTCTTCGTTCCGTTGCTTGTTCTCCAAAATCTTCTTGCGGTTTTCAAGCTGTCGGATCTCCTTCAGGACTTCCTCCCGTTCTTCTTTTTGGGTTTGGGCTGTATTTTTTTCGTTCATGTCATGCACCTCTTTTCTTTGAAAACGCTCATAGATTGACCGTCCATTTCTGACGCGCAAAGTACCGGCGCAGCCTCCGCAGTGCGGCATGGATGGATTTTCCCGCCTGTGATGGTGTGATACCCTCCATTGCGGCAATATCTTTCACTTTCATACCCAGCATATAGCGGGCGTGGACACGGCGAGCCTGCATAGGCGGCAGGGAGGAAATGGCTTCGTACAATCGCCGTATCAGTTCTTCGTATTCGGCTAATTCTTCTTTTTCTATCAGATGATCCTCCGGCGATGGCTGCGC
>NZ_BMQH01000028.1:361-1170 GCF_014648015.1 Butyricicoccus faecihominis | reverse complement strand
TCGATTCCATCGTTACAATCGAGGGAATAAAACGCCTTATACCGGAACATCTTGCGATCTCTGGCGGCCTCGGCTCTCTTGTCCAGAAGAAACGCTTCGACGATCTCATCGGACACCTCCACAAAAATGTCCTCTTTGCAAAATGGATAATATTGTTTGAGATTTATGGTCTGCATAGGCACGCCCTCACTCTGTTTGAAAAAGGTCATCATAGCAGCGGCGCATATTCCGCAGCCCCCGGTGGATGGCAACGCTGACCTTACTGCTATGGATACCCTCTCTCCGGGCGATTTCCGGCTGCTTGATACCGGCAATGTAGTAGGCGTGAACACGGCGGGCCTGTGTCGGAGTGGCATGAGCCAGAGCCGCAGGCAGAGCTACAATCAGGTGCAGGCGGGTGGTCATTTCTTCTCGTTCCAGCAAAATATCTTCCGACGATCTGCTGTGTTCCAGTGCGTAATTTTCCAGCCAGCTGTATGCGTCCAGAGAGTAGTAGGCGCGGTGGTAGACTTTCCGACGCTCATAGTTCTCCATCTCCCGCTGGGCCTGATACATCGCTGCCCATACCTCGTCCGTAACATCCACAAACTCGTCATGCCGGTAGTGGGGATACATCCACCGCAGATTGATTGTTTTCATAGGCTTACCTCCTGAAAATTGGAGAGGCGGGCAGCTCGTCCGCTGTCCGCCCCTCGCTGAGATAAGGGAAATGATCCCTTTCACTTGGTAGCCAGAAAACAGGTCATTTGTTAAGCCTGTTCCCAAAGAAATTTATAAATTTTTTTCTGACCGCCTCCACACTTTGATAC
>NZ_BMQH01000028.1:0-351 GCF_014648015.1 Butyricicoccus faecihominis | reverse complement strand
AGCACACCGATCTCTGCAAGGCTCAGCCCGTCAAGCGCATAGAGCAGGAACCGGCGGCGCTGGGCCTCGGTACAGGTGTCCAGAACAGCCATCAGCTCATGCAGTGTTTCCTTGCGGCAAAGGTATTCTTCCGGCGTTTCGCCGTAGGCTCCTACACCCTCGGTGGTAATGATGTACTCGTCAAACTCCCGGCCATCCCAATGCCGCCGCTGTTCATGGAACAGGTTCTCCGTTTTGTGATCGGCCCGGTCAAGAAATTCATAGACTTCCAGCGTGACCTCCACGGCCACAGCTTGTCCGTTATAATTGATGGTAACTTCCATCTGCCTTTCCTCCATTCAGATTTTTTCG
>NZ_BMQH01000027.1:0-3775 GCF_014648015.1 Butyricicoccus faecihominis | reverse complement strand
CCGAACCAGCCCCAGAGTGAGGTCAGCAGCGCGACAACTGCCGTCACGGCCAGCTTAAAATCGTTTACTTTATCCATGGTTTTACCTACTTTCTTACGCGATAATGCGATTATATTCGTACTGTACGCTGCGCCAGTGCTTGATGTAGATGTTGCTGGGATGCATAATGTTGTCCTTTCTGGGCGATTGCCCTATCGCAAGTGTAAAAATTCCAGCTATTTTTGTCGATTAGTCAAAGATCTTGTGTAATCGGTCCTCAACCCAGACGGCCACCGCCGACAGTGCCGCCCATGCAAACATAAACTGCGGGCACACCTGCCCCATGATGTTACCGGGCACGCCAGAGTAGTCCCACACGTCAAGACCAAGCCAGACGTTCAGCACCAGACCAGCCAGCAGCTCCAGTACGGTGCAGATCACAGCACCCTGTGCCATCTGCAAGATGATCGGCGGTCGCTGCTGGATCTCATTCAGCAGGCCAACTGCCACAAAGCATACGCCGCCGAGTACACCCATCGACCAGTGCGTGTATCCGCGCCATGCGATCTCGATCAGCATGTACATCACACCACCGATTACCGCGAACAGCAGGTGCTCAAGCACAGACTTAGGCGTAATTCCACGCAACACTCAAGACCTCCTCTGCCGTCACAGCATTGCGGAGATCGACTTCCGCCGCCTGCTGGATGCTTACGCGCGGCTCGACATAGGCTGCAATCGCCAGTGCCAGCGCACACAGGTCAGCATACTGCCAGACCGTACACTCATCGCCGGTAGAGTTCCATCGCAGCTCACGTTCCACTCCGGCAGACTCTGCAACCTGCTGTACCGCCAGTGCAGAGGTAAGCTGTGCCTGCTTTTCCGACGTTACAGCATACTTCTTACCATCCGTCCATGTCAGCGGATTTTCGGACAGCCATGCAGCGAGGTCAGTCTTGCTGTCTGCGATACGCTGCTCACGCAGATCATCAACTGAGGTCAGCGGTGTGCCGTATTCCTCGCCGACGGCCTGTAAAAGCAGTGCGTCGTTCTGCTCATTCACACGCGCCTGCAAGTCCGAACCATCTGCAACCTCGGTGACATACTCGTCATACACCCAGCCGCGCTCGTCTTGCCGGGCGTTCAAGCAGATACGCACCCACGCCCGTCCGGGCTTGTTTGGCAAGCTGTTCGCCGTGATTTTCTCCGGCTTGTTATCGCCATGTACCTTCATTTATGTCACTCCTTTCAGGCCTCGCACAGGAGACGCGCGGAGATGTCCGAGCCCGAACGCGAAGAGGCGTTGCTCGCATTGAAGTACAACAGACCTGCATATGAGCCACCGCCCCAATGGCCACCAACACACAGCACGCTCCAACCATAGGACGACCACACGAAGTCTGGAATGTACGTTGTTTCCGAACCGCCGATAGTTTTGGGGATGAGTAGACCGTTGTCAGTAACGGTCAAGTCCTTAATCCAACCGGACGCAGGCAGCGTGCCGATTTTGGTATAACCGGTCGTCGTATCGTCCGCGTACTTGCTCGGGTCGGTGCAGTAGTAAGCAGTTGTGCCGTCCGCGTTGAAGCCGTCCACCCACTGGGATACATTACCCAACAGGTTTTCAACCCACCTATACTGTACAGCACACTCTATTGACCCAGCAGTTGAATTTCCGGTGTGATATATCATCGTATCCGTCATTCCATTTCTGACAGGGCCCGAATATTCACTTTTTGTAACGCCTGCTCCTATCGTGATCTGACAATTCCAGTCTGCAAATTCGATGAGGTACAGCCAGATGATAGCACAGTAAGTTGCAAAATCGTACAAGTGCCACTTGTCGCCGTTTTTCTTAGCGTTGCTGCGTGCGGTTGTGCAAGTGATATTTACAGTAGACGTAACACCGGATTTACTTCCGGGAATAGTGTATCTTCCCACATACTTTCCACTGCCCGGATGTTTCGTCATTCCAGTCTTGGGCTTATCCGACACATAGAAATACTGCTTCGTACCGTTACGTTTCGCCGCAACATAGAACTCCGGAATAAACACCATGGTAAAGTTATTAGAACGTGAGAACCCGCTGTCACCTTTCCATGCTGTTACAGCGCCCGCATTGTTCAGATTGCACTCTTTCATGCCGCTCCATGGCATAAAGCTGTCAAAAGGACTCGAACCTGCACCCGTACCAACCGCCGGAACCGGCTCAGTCGTTACGCTCTTAGTTACCAGTCCGTAAGGGTCAGTGCTCGGTGTTAAGCGCGTCAGCGCGGTGCTCGAATTGCTCGTATCCCACATCACACCGAATACGTTAGCGTAATTCAGCGTCAGGCTCTTACTCTGGCCACTGGCGATAATGCTTACCGTGCCCTCTGCGGTCTGGTCACCCTTGGTGGCCTTGATTACCCAAGTACCCGCCTTGCCGACGGTAAATACCGCCGTGCCGGTGCTCGTCTTGGTCAATACCGTACTGCCCAGTGTAGCCGTAACCGTCGAGCCGCTGTCAATGGTAACGGTAATCGTGGACTGGAATTTCTCGAGCGTTACTGCAAGCGCCGTGTAATACGCCTTGGTCGTCACCTCGGCGGTGTACGTCGTGCCGGACAGCGCTGCACTCAACGTGTAGGTCACACCAATGCCCAGCACGCTGACCGTTGCCGTCAGACTGCTGTCCACCGTGCCGGTGTAGGTTTCCCCGCCACCCTTGAGTGTCCACGCACAGCCGACAAAATCAGCCGCAAACGTCAGCGTAATGTGACTGCCGCCGGATGCCGGTGCGTCTACCTCACCCACGGTATTATCAGCCGTAAAGCCGACATATTTACCCTTCTTGCCCTTGATTTTGTCCTGCTTTGCCGCAAACAGCACAGAATGTGCGCTTGTACTGCTGTTATGCGTGGATACTGCGCTTGCCGCTGTGCCAGACGGATCATAATCCATTGCGGGCAGTTGGCCGCTCGGCACCTTGCCACTGCTGTCAAGGCTCGCAACTCCGCCTGCCTTGCCCTTATCCTTCGCCGATACCGCGCCCAAGTCAGCAGCGGTCAGACCGCCGCTCTTGACGCTCTCCTTGACCTTCTCAGCCAGTTCGGTGGTCTTGACACGTTCGCCCACCGCGTCAGCATTCTTTTTCAGCTCGGTGTCGATCGCGGCAAAGTTCTGGTTGAGCACTTCAACATCGCCAAACTCCTCGTAGCCGGGTTTATTCAGCTTATAATTCGGTGTTTGCTCCATCCGGCAGCACCTCCTCCTTAATTTCTTGCCAGGTGAGCTTTTTCAGCTCTCCCCATGTTAACTTCTTGATCTGCTCCCATGTGTTATACAGCAGCGACGTCGTGCAGACCATATTCGCCGGCACAATATCTGCAAGCAGCTCCTCAACCGCCTGCTGATTGCGCTTTGCGGTCAACGCGACTTTGACCGTCAGTGTGTACCTGTCGCCGTCCAGTTCCAGCTTGTAGCCGTCCGTACCGCAGAGCGTTTCAAGCTGCTGCCGCAGGCGGCGCACCGAGAACGGCAGCTGCGCATTGATCTTGGCGAGCACCTTAAACCGGCGCTCGGCCAGCGTGTCCGTGTCCATCGGCGTAATACCGAAGATCTTCTCGTAACGCGCAATAGCAGTCTCACCGGCGGTACTGATAAACTGCGCATCGAGCACCGCATCAGCGGCATCACGCAGGCGGTCAATCTCCGGCTGCTCAGTGTCGCACAAAAGCGGAAACTCGTAGGTTTTCAGCAGGATCGGCGGCAGGTAGTCTTGCAGCTTCTTTCTCACGACGCACCGCCAATCGTA
>NZ_BMQH01000026.1:1993-3868 GCF_014648015.1 Butyricicoccus faecihominis | reverse complement strand
CCGAACCAGCCCCAGAGTGAGGTCAGCAGCGCGACAACTGCCGTCACGGCCAGCTTAAAATCGTTTACTTTATCCATGGTTTTACCTACTTTCTTACGCGATAACGCGATTATATTCGTACTGTACGCTGCGCCAGTGCTTGATGTAGATGTTGTTGGGATACATAATGTTGTCCTTTCCGGGCTTCTGCCCTGTCGTAAGTGTAAAAATTCCAGCTGTTTTTGTCGATTAGTCGAAGATTTTGTGTAATTGGTCCTCGACCCAGACGGCCACCGCCGACAGCGCGGCCCACGCCAGGGCAAACTGCGGGCATACCTGCCCCATGATATTGCCGGGTACGCCGGAATAGTCCCATATATCCAGACTGAGCCAGACATTGAGCACCATACCTGCCAGCAGCTCCATCACGGTGCAGATCACAGCACCCTGTGCCATCTGCAAGATGATCGGCGGTCGCTGCTGGATCTCATTCAGCAGGCCAACTGCCACAAAGCACACGCCGCCGAGAACGCCCATCGACCAGTGCGTGTAGCCGCGCCATGCGATCTCGATCAGCATGTACAGCACACCGCCGATCACCGCGAACAGCAGGTGCTCAAGCATAGACTTAGGCGTAATTCCACGCAACACTCAAGACCTCCTCTGCCGTCGCAGCATTGCGGAGATCCACCTCTGCTGCCTGCTGGATGCTCACGCGCGGCTCAACGTAGGCTGCAATCGCCAGTGCCAGCGCACACAGGTCGGCATACTGCCATACCGTACACTCATCGCCGGTCGAGTTCCAACGCAGCTCACGTTCCACTCCGGCAGACTCTGCAACCTGCTGCACCGCCAGCGCCGATGTAAGCTGTGCCTGCTTTTCCGACGTTACAGCATACTGCTTGCCGTCTGTCCATGCAAGCGGGTTCTCAGCCAGCCATGCAGCGAGATCGGTCTTGCTGTCTGCGATACGACGCTCACGCAGGTCATCAACTGATGTCAGCGGTGTGCCGTATTCCTCGCCGACGGCCTGTAAAAGCAGTGCGTCAGCCTGTGCGGTCACACGCTCCTGCAAGTCAGTGCCGTCGGCAACCTCGATCACATATTCGTCATACACCCAGCCGGTACGGTCGTTTTCGAGGGTTTCTTCCTGAGGATTCAGGCAAAACCTTACCCACGCGCGTCCCAGCTTGTTCGGCAGGCTGTTCGCAGAGATTTTCTCCGGCTTGTTATCGCCATGTACCTTCATTTAGATCACTCCTTTCAGACCTCGCACATCAGACGCGTGGAAACGTTCGAGTAAGAACCCGATGAAGAGGTGCTCGCATTGAAGCTCAACAGACCTGCATACGCACCTTCGCTCCAGTTGCCACCAACACACAACACGCGCCAGTCGGGGTCCGAATACGCATAATCCGGGACGTATGTTGTTTCCGAGCCGCCAGACGTTTTCGGAATGAGCAGACCATTGTCGGTAACGGTCAAGTCCTTAATCCAACCGCTTGCGGGCAGCGTGCCAATATTGGTATAACCGGTTGCTGTATCGTCCGCGTACTTGCTCGGGTCGGTACAGTAGTAAGCCGCTGTACCGTTGGCATTAAAGCCGTCTACCCACTGGTACACGTTTCCCCAAAGGTTTTCAGTCCACCTATACTGTACAGCACACTCTCTTGACCCAGCAGTTGAATTTCCGGTGTGATATATCATCGTATCCGTCATTCCATTTCTGACAGGGCCCGAATATTCACTTTTTGTAACGCCTGCTCCTATCGTGATCTGACAATTCCAGTCTGCAAACTCAACCACATACAAGAAAATAATCGCGCAATAAGTTGCAAAATCGTACAAGTGCCACTTGTCGCCGTTTTTCTTAGCGTTGCTGCGTGCGGTTGTGAG
>NZ_BMQH01000026.1:0-1768 GCF_014648015.1 Butyricicoccus faecihominis | reverse complement strand
CTTCGTACCGTTACGTTTCGCCGCAACATAGAACTCCGGAATAAACACCATGGTAAAGTTATTAGAACGTGAGAACCCGCTGTCACCTTTCCATGCTGTTACAGTGCCCGCATTGTTCAGATTGCACTCTTTCATGCCGCTCCATGGCATAAAGCTGTCAAAAGGACTCGAACCTGCACCCGTACCAACCGCCGGAACCGGCTCAGTCGTTACGCTCTTAGTTACCAGTCCGTAAGGGTCAATGCTCGGAGTTAAGCGCGTCAACGCCGTACTGCTGTTGGACGTATCCCAGCAAACGCCGAACACATTAGCGTAACTCAGCGTCAGCGACTTACTCTGACCACTGGCGGTAATGCTTACTGTGCCCTCTGCGGTCTGGTCACCCAGTGTTGCTTTGATTGCCCAAGTACCCGCCTTGCCGACCGCAAACACAGCCGTACCGTTGCTTGTCTTGGTCAGCACCGTGCTGCCCAGTGTCGCCATCACCGTTGAACCGCTATCTACGGTTACGGTAATCGTAGACCGGAATTTCTCAAGCGTTACTGCAAGTGCCGTGTAATATGCCTTGGTTGCAACCTCAGTTGTATACGCTGTACCAGACAGTACAGCACTCAGGGTGTAGATAGTGTTAATGCCGAGCACGCTTACAGTTGCCGTCTTGCTGCTGTCCACCGTGCCAGTGTAGGTTTCCCCGCCGCCTGTGAGTGTCCATACCTGACCGACAAAATCAGTTGCAAACGTCAGCGTAATCTGACTGCCGCCGGACGCAGGCGCGTCTACCTCGCCCACGGTGTCATTTGCCGTAAAACCGAGGTACTTTCCCTTCTTGCCCTTGATTTTATCCTGTTTCTTGGCAAACTGCGCAGAATGTGCGCTTGTGCTCGTGTTATGCGTGGATACCGCATTTGCAGCCGCGCCGGTCGGGTCAGCGCCAACGTCACCGGCATTCAGTGCATCTACTTTCTTTCCAAGCGCTGCTGCCGCTCCGGCTTTTTCCGCACCAAGGTCAGCAGCGGTCAGACTGCCGTCCTTGACAACCTTTTTCACCTCTGCCGCCAGTTCAGCGGTCTTTACGCGGGCATTAACAGCATCAACGTTATTCTTCAGTTCGGTGTCAATCTTATCCCAGTTCTCATTTCTGGCTTCTACGTTGTAGAAATCCTGCGGACTGTGTTTATTCAGTCCGTAGTTTGTCGTTTTACTCGCCATCCGGCAACACTTCCTCTCTGATTGCAAAATGTGTGAGCGCAGCAAGCTGTGCGTGTGTGAAGCGGGTCAGGTCAGCGTGCTGGTTGTACAGCAACGACGTCGTGCAGACCATATTCGCAGGCACAATGTCCGCGAGCAGCTCCTCAACCGCCTGCTGATTGCGCTTTGCGGTCAACGCGACTTTGACCGTCAGCGTGTACCTGCCGCCGTCAATCTCCATCCTGTAGCCGTCCTCGCCGCACAAGGTCGATAACTGCTGCCGCAGACGGCGCACCGAGAACGGCAGCTGTGCATTGATTCTCGCCAGCACGCGGAACCGGCGCTCGTCCAGTGTGTCCGTGTCCATCGGCGTAATCTTGAAGATTTTCTCATACCGAGCGATACCGCGTTCTCCTGCCGTAGTGACAAACTGTGCATCCAGAACCGCAGTGGCAGCGGCGTTCAGCCGGTCAAATTCCGGCTGCTCAGTGTCGCACAAAAGCGGAAACTCGTAGGTTTTCAGCAGGATCGGCGGCAGGTAGTCTTGCAGCTTCTTTCTCACGACGCACCGCCAATCGTA
>NZ_BMQH01000025.1:0-10128 GCF_014648015.1 Butyricicoccus faecihominis | reverse complement strand
AGGTACACGCCCCGACTTTTTATGAATTTGCTCCGCAAATTCTATTTTATGCGTGCTGCCGCACGAAGCGTAAAAATTAAAATAATACTTTTTTGACAGACTGAAAGAACCCGTCTTACGACAGGTTCTTTTCTTATGCTCTAAAATAAATCGAGCATATTATCCAGATAGATTTCTTCTCTCACGCGCAGCTGATACGCCGGTTTTGTCATATAATGCAGTAAAAACTCGAGGATCAGCGCGCTGCCCAGTCCCCTGCCCTCAATCTTGAACTGTGAAAATCCCATCGGCAGATACGTCCGCAGAATAGCATCAACGCCGATGAACCCCGGATTTTCCATTGCCTTGGAGAACCGATAGCCGCCCTGTGCATTCGGTGCTTTGCACCGGTGCTCGCAGTCTTCGCCGAGATTTTTGCGGCTGACAACCTCGTAGCAGCGTTTGCGGTCACTGCACCCAAACCAGCAGCACTCATTGCACAAAAATTCCACCTTATCTTTGTGCACCTGCGACAAGGCGTTCCATTCGTCAAACCGCTTATTCAATCGAAAATCCGGCACGACATACCGAAATTCTTCCCTGTCCAGCTCGCGCTGGAAATCTTCAAAATCGGTCAGCACCTTGGTCGTGGACGACACGAGGTACAGCGCCGGATACCGCGCCCGCAGGTAGTCGGTCAACAGCTCAGAATGCACGATTACGCCGTTTTGCACGCTGTTTGCCTGCGAAAACAATTCGCACAGTGCATTGCATTTGCGGTCGGACAGGTGTTCCTCGCGCAAAAGCGAATTACTGAATGTCAGCCGCGCGGAAATGCCGTATTCCTGCGCCAGAGCCAGCGCTTCGCGTGCGCCGCACTCACCGAAACCCGCTCGTCCGCCTCCCCAGAGGCAGTCCGCCGGTGCGCCGTAAATGGACCCAATCTCACACCAGTCATAAAACCAGTCACGATTTGCGCGGTATAACGGTAGGAATGCGCGGTAAAACTCGTAAAATTCAAACAATCCGGGCAGATGATAGTATGCTTTGGCTGACACGGCCGCTCCCCTCCTTTGCTCCGTATAGCATACCACAAAATGCCGAAATACGCAAAAGAACCTGTCGATTGACAGGTTCTTTTCACTCAAACCCACGGAAATACCATGCGCACGCTGAACAAAGTTGCGGCTGCGCTCAATGCGTTGGCGCACAGCGCGTAAGCGATCGGATGAGCCGTTTCCCGCCGGGTTTGCAGCCGTTTGCGGTAAACAATAGCCTCGATGATCCAAATCACAAGCTCCAGCGGCGCAAATACCAGATACCGGTAGAACGGCATGCCAATCCACATGCAGGCCGCCGTTACGACAGTGAGCAGCAGCTGTGTGCCGATGTTGACAACGAGGAACAGCTTTGCGTTGCGCCTGTCCCAGAAGCCGAACGGCAGCAGCAGGATTCCCTCTATTAGCAGCGTCGGCAGCAGCGAGGACGCAAACTGTTTGAGATATGTCAGCAGCGGATTTCCGGTTTTTACCGTATTATCCGCAAAGTCACAGGTGAATATCTGCTGCAGTTGTGTACGCTTCATCACCTCAGAAAAGTTTACTTTCTGCTGAGAATCATCACAAATCGCAATCCGAAACGTGTCCGGCGTGCCGAAATAGCTGAACACAAACGTGTCCTTGTCCGGATGCTTGTAAAACAGCGGTGCAGGCGTGCCGTCCAGCATGGCATAGTGCCAGCCGTCCATGCGGTCGCGCTCCAGCGCATCCAGCGGCAGCGATGCACGGTCAATGTGGTTCCACTCTATATTGTCGATGCCGCGCTCGGGTATCTCGCCCGGAATGAGCAGGTCAACGTAGTAATCGCCGTCCGGCGCATTCTGCACCTGAATGGTGATCTGCGGTTTCGGGCCGGAATCCGCACTTGCGGAGACCGGCAGCACGGCCAGCAGGAACGCGGCTATGCACAGGCAGGCTTTCCACTTTCGTTTCATGGCGGTCATCCTTTCTCTTACTGATAGGCCCCATCCGATTCCGGCATCGCCTTCCATTCCGGCAGTTCCCGCACAATCTGCTGCAGTTCGTCCGTTACTGCCACAAAGCAGGCCGCATCCGCATCGGTGTCCGTGTACGCTGCCGCGGTCTGGTCGCCGCGGACAACCGTCTGTTTGCCGTTCATCGTCACGGTAATTTCATAGCAGGTGTTCGGCGATACACCGGCTGCTGTGCCATCTGTCGCCAATTCCTGCGCTGTCATTTCCCTGCTGATTGATAGAAAGCCGTCTCGGCTTACCAGTTCGTAAAGCTGCTGCAGCAGTTCCTCATCCGGCTGAAATTCCCGCAGATGCGGTTCCGTCAGCCAGCAAATCCTTCTGCAGTTTGCCGGTCGCGGTGTCCATGCTGTTTTTCTGCTCCAGATTATACCATCACGCAAAGCAAATTGCAAAATCCTGCGGCATCTGCTCTGTTTTTACCGTCTGAGCCGGTGTTTTTGCGCATCCTGCGGCGAGGAGCACCAGCAGGAGCATTGCTGCAATCTTTTTCATAGGCGGCCTCTCCTTTCATGACAGAACGCTACATTTAATCCAGATACAGCGCATTCCCCTTCATTTCAACCTGTTCTCCGAGCAGTTCAAACAGCTTTGCCGGAACCCACGTCTTGCCATCAGCGAAATACGGCGCCGCGCCGAACGAAACCGGTGCTTCCGTGCCGTCGCCGTTCATCACCGAACGGATATAGGAATCCTCACCGATGTTTATATGCGTCATAACCTTGCCGTTGTTCATCTTCGCCTGACGGTTCTCTATGTCCCACGTCACGGTGTAGCCGAGGGCTTCGCCGACCTCACGGAGCGGCACCATAGCCACGCCGTTTTCCATGCGCCCTTTGTCGAACGTCTTGTCCTTGCACACGATGTTAAACGCATTCGTCTCATCGGCTTCTCCGGTGAAAGCATTCGGCACCCCGCCGAGATACAGCGCATCCCCGCGCATCTCAAGCTGCTCACCGAGCAGGCCGAACAGCTCCGCCGGAACCCACGTTCTGCTCTGCGCGATATAGGGCGCGGCGCCGAGTGCTCCCGGGCGGCTCATGCCGTCCGCGTCCGGCATTGCGGTCGCGTGGAAGTATTCGTCCCGACCAATGGTCACGGTCGTCTGCACCGTGCCGTTGGTGAGGTGCACCGTGCGGTCCTTGGCGTTCCAGTTCACCGTGTAGCCAAGCGTTTCCGCGACCGTCCGCAGCGGCACCATCGCCACACCGCCCGTCCGGCGTCCTTCGGTCAGCACCATGTCACCCTCGACAACAACGGCGAACGTGTCATCCTCCTGCGGCAGCAGCACGATTTTCTCTGTGCCCGCCTGTGCCGGATAGGATTCCAGAATCGTGTCATACCATGCAAAAAACCGGGTTCCCATGCGAATATCATCGAGTTTCGCCTTGTTTTTCGTGCTGAACGGCGTAACAGACGCATTCCGCGCAATGTGCAGCATCAGGCTGCCGTCGCTTGTCTGCACGGTCAGACTGCCGTCCGCGTTCTTCTTCACCTGCTCGGCGGACAGCAGGCTTGCAGGCTCGTGTTCATCGGTCAGATTGACCAGAATCGCCTTGGCATACACCTGCGGCGGCTCGGACAGCGCCATCATTTCCCCGCAGTAGAGGTACACCTCGTCACCCTTTTTGATATCCTGCGCGCCTGCCGGCAAACCAGTCTGCGTGTCCATGATGATCGTCTGCTCCGAAATATGCACCACAACTGTGCCTGCGGTTTCGGTGCTGACGGTCAGCGCACCGTCCTGCCTGTCGGTTACTGTGGCGCGCACGCCATACAGGTCAAGCTCCGCGTGCTCGGCGGAGTCGGTCGCTGCCGCGTCCGTGTCGATCAGGTTCACTGCTCCGGCGGGAATCGCGCTCATGCCGAACAGCACCGCTGCAAGCAATGCCGCCATTCGTTTTTTCTCCATCATAATAACTACCTCCTTTTTATACCCAGTTAGACGGTCCGAAAGCGGTTTTGTTCCCGGTTTTCTTTCGGTGAGTGCAACAAAAAATGTCCGCTCTGTTTAGTTGTTTTCCCTAAAAAAACGCAGGCAAAAGACATGACCGTCAAAGTCACGCTTTTGCCTGCATACCTTATTTATTTCGCTCCAGAGAGACTTCGTGTGCCGTCTCCATTTTGCTCAGCAGCTCCGCCGCCGGTCCTTCCGGATAGTCGGCCTTGCAGGATTCCATTGCCTGTGCAAACTCCTCCGAGCCGTCATGCCATGCAGCATCTGCCGAGGCAATCTGCCCGCAGATGAACTCTGCCACCGGTGTGCTGTCGTCCGACGATACCGTCTGATCGCCCATCAGCACCAGATACGCCAGAACAGTGTGCGGCGATTCCAGAAAACGGCTCCGCAGCTCCTCGCACGCGCCCTCACTCGGTCCGCCATCGGACGCAAGCGTAAACGCGATCAGCCTGTCGAGCGCGACCGTGTCCGTATGCGCCATCACATACGCAGCGTCATTGCTGTTTGCATCGGTGCTGACCGCCGTCCAGTCGGTCTTCGCCAGCTCGGACGCAACCGCCTGCGCGCAGGAATCCGCCGTCTGCGATGCCTTTTCCCCACCGGCACCGCTGCATCCCGAAAGAAGAACAGACGCCATACATACCAATACCGCTGCTTTTTTCATAAAGATCCCCACCTTTTATTAAATTTTCAAGGCAATACCGTTTGCATTGTGCTGTACTGCCTTATTTACCTTTTATCAGTTGCCGTACTGTTTGAGCATACGCTCCTGCAGTTCCTTTGCGGCGTTGAAGCCCATCTTCTTCTGACGGTCATTCATCGCTGCAACCTCGATGATAACAGCAAGGTTACGGCCGGGCTTTACCGGAATGGTCAGGCTCGGAACCGCGATATCGAGGATGGAGGTCGTCTGGCTGTCCATGCCGAGACGGTCGTACTGCTTGCCATCTTCCCACGGCTCGAGGTTGATGACAAGCTCAACCTTTTCGGTCATTTTAATCGCGCCGACACCGAAGATACGGCGAACATCAACAATGCCGATGCCGCGCAGCTCGATAAAGTGGCGGATAACCTCGGGCGCCGTACCGACGAGCGTCTTGTCGGATACACGCTTGATCTCAACCGCGTCGTCCGCGATCAGACGGTGGCCGCGCTTTACCAGCTCGATCGCGGTCTCGGACTTGCCGACACCGGAGTCACCGAGCAGAAGCACGCCTTCGCCGTAGATTTCGATGAGTACGCCGTGCAGCGTAACACGCGGTGCAAGTTTTACCTTGAGGAAGGCGACGATCACACTCATGATGGTAGAGGTAAACTCGTTGGTACGGAGGATCGGCACACCATGCTCCTGTGCAGCCGCAAGGCACTCCGGAAATACGTCAATGTTGCGCGAGAGCAGCAGCACAGGGATGCCGGTCTCGAACAGACGGTCGAAACGGCTGCGGCGCTCCTCGCTCGACAGACCCTCTACATAACTGGACTCAACCTTGCCCATGATCTGGATACGGTTCGGATCGAAATAATCAAAAAATCCTGCCAGCTGCAAACCGGGACGGTTTACGTCGTCCTTGGTGATCTCGGTCTTTTCAAAGCCCTCCGGACCGTAAACGACCTCAAAATTAAATTCATGGATCAGATCGCCCAAGCTGACACCGAATTCTTTTAACTGCATAAGTATAATGCTCCCTTCCGCTGTGGCAGGTATTCTATATCCTCTTTACTCTGCTGTTTTATTGCTGTATAATACATAGTATAATACATAAAGTAGATATAGCTGTATTATACCCTATTTCCCTGTTATTTTCAACGATTTCCGCACGGACCGCAGGAAAACTTGAAATTTTCTCTTTTTCTGAAAAAAAATGCTTGCATTCATTCTATACATGTGGTAATATAATATCTGCTATGCAATGCCCGAAAGAAGGAGGTGCAGGAAAATGGCAAAGTGCGATATTTGCAATAAGGGTGTGACCTTTGGTATTCAGGTTTCCCACTCTCACCGTCGTTCCAATCGAACCTGGAAGCCGAACGTTCGTCGCGTAAAGGCTATGGTCGATGGTACTCCCCGCCATATCAACGTATGTACTCGGTGCCTCCGTTCCGGCAAGGTTACCCGCGCTATCTGATTTTAACGATCTGTGCGTTTACGTTGAAATGCCAAAGCGCTCTGTTCGCAGAGCGCTTTTCTTTTACCCTTATAGTATGTAGGTGATTTCCATGAAAAAGGCGTTTCGTCCTGCCTTTACCGCCACGATACCCGTACTGTGCGGCTATCTGTTCATCGGTTTTGCATTCGGTGTTATGCTGCGCGATATCGGCTTCGGATCGATCTGGTCCTTCTTCTGCAGCCTGAGCATCTACGCTGGCTCGGGACAGTATCTGCTTGTGTCGCTTCTGGCGGCCAAGGCGTCCCTTGTTACCGTTGCGGTGATGACGCTGCTGCTCAACTGCCGGCATATCTTCTACGGTCTGTCCTTTCTGGAGACTTTTCATGAGATGGGCCGCCGCAAGTGGTACATGATCTTCTCGCTGACCGATGAGACCTATTCCCTGCTGTGCTCGGTCAAGACACCCGAGGGCATTGATGCAGGCGATATGCGCTTCTGGATCGCCATGCTGGATCACAGCTACTGGATCCTCGGCGGCGTGCTCGGCACGATCATCGGCGGCATACTGCCGTTTGACACCACCGGCATTGATTTTGCCATGACCTCGCTGTTCACGGTTATCTTCGTGGAGCAGTGGCAGAGCACCAAGTGCCACATCCCCGCACTGATGGGGCTGGCTGCGGCAGCTGTGTCGCTCGCCATCCTCGGGCCGGACAATTTCATCCTGCCCGCCATGCTCGCAATCTGCGTCATGCTGGTCGCTATGCGCGGCCGTCTGGCAAAGGAGGTCGCCTGATTATGACAACTGTTTATGCTATCGCCATGATCGCCGTGGCAGCCGTCTGCACGTTTGCAACGCGCGTCGCGCCGTTCCTGCTGTTCAACGGCTCCAAGCCCATCCCGCCGATCATCCGATACCTCGGCTCTACCCTGCCGCCCGCAGTCATCGCGCTGCTGGTCGTGTACTGCCTGAAAAACGTCGGCTGGGTGATGGGTACCCACGGTATTCCCGAGCTGCTGTGCATCGCCATCACGGCGCTGCTGCACATCTGGAAGCATAATAACCTGCTGTCCATCGGCGTCGGCACGGTGCTTTACATGGTGCTGGTGCAAAATGTGTTCGTTTAATCCATACGCAGGGGCGGACCGGTGTGTCCGCCCTTTTCTTAAGGCAACACCGCACAATTAAGACTGCGGTGCTTTGCGGAAATCACTCTTGTTCAATTATGCGGTATTGCCTTAATAGCGATGCACAGGGTTTTACAATTATTTTCGATAACTTTGCAAAAAGCTGTTGACAATTTGCTCTCTGCATGCTATTATATATAAGTCGCTGAGACAGACGGCTTGACAAAACGCTGGTGTAGCTCAGTTGGTAGAGCAGCTGATTTGTAATCAGCAGGTCGGGGGTTCAAGTCCGTCCACCAGCTCCAATCAAGCTGGTAACTGAATATGGAAGGTTTCCCGAGTGGCCAAAGGGAACAGACTGTAAATCTGTCGTCTATGACTTCGGTGGTTCGAATCCACCACCTTCCACCAAAGCGAAGAACGTACCGAAAACGGTGCGTTCTTTTTGTTTATACTGATGTTTTCGCTCTGATAAGTTTGGATAAATCCACGATTTCGATTTTCCTGAAAGTGGCGGTGAAGTGCTGCTGAACGAGGGAAAACAGTCCGTTTAAGGGAAAATTTAAGGGAACGGAAAACGGTCTCCCGCGCGAGCTGAAACAGCGATATTTCCGAAGGGGCGTGTATCTTATTGTTGCACAATCTTTTAGTCCCAATTACAATATAGTTATCAAAGATTGGACGGTGAAATATAATGTCACGCATGCTTGTTGTTGGTAATGGTTTCGACCTTGCTCATGGTTTGCCTACAAGATACAAAGATATGATAACTGAGTTGCAGAAACAGTTTACCCTCCCTAAAAGCGCATCGAAGTGGTTATCCGCTGAAGATATCGACCGTTTTTACTTCAACCCGTTTATCAAATATTTTACTCAAAGCAAATCAGGGAGCAACTGGACAGATTTCGAAACTGATATCCGAGAAATCGTTAATTACTTTTCTCTTGGTCGCTCCGGTTCCCCCTTTAACGCCAATATCAACTCCTGCTTTCAGACTTTTTCTCGGCCGCTGAAAAGTGGTCAAACATTCAAGCAATGGTCCGAACTGCAAAAATATCTCAATGAACTGATTGAATATATCGACCTATATCTGAGTGTATACCTTCCGAAGGTGTACCAGCCCCAAAATTATTCTCCAAACACGCAGTTCCCCAATTTCATCTATCAACAGGAATATGATTACTTTCTGTCATTCAACTATACCAATACATACTACGATACCGCCGAAACCTTGGATAATGGTATCGGTGTAAACACGCCGTTGCGCGAACACTTCATCCACGGGCGATGCTCTACGTCCGGCACCCCTCAAAATATTGTCCTTGGCACAGAAGATCAGGACCCAGAAAATCTGGACACGATCTACTTCAAGAAATATTTTCAGCGGATCCAAAAACGAACCGGGCGCGAAGTCTATGATTGGTTTGCCGCCGACAAGGAAATCGAAGTGGACATCTTTGGGCATTCCATGGACATCACCGACAAAGATGTCCTGCTGATGATTCTAAATACCGCTGTCCGGACTCATATTTATTATTATAATCAGGCCGATTACGAACAGAAGATAATCAACTTAATTCGTCTGTATGGCAACCCTGACGAATTTACCAAACGGTATTATGCTCATAAAATAGATCTGCACCCTATCGATCCGTATATGCAGAAAAATCGTTCGACAGATTCATAAGCATCGCATATATGCTTAGCCTTACATATGAAAAGACCCCTCAGTGTCCAAACCGAACACTGAGGGGTTTCTCCTTACTTCATCGCCTTTGCCAACTTCTTGACCAAATCCTCGCCCCACTGATAGCGGAGCAGGTACTCGATGGTCTGCTCCTCCAGCCCCGCAACTTCCTGCACGGTGTCGATGGCGTCCTGCACCTCTGCGGTACCGTCCGGAATGAACGTGCGGCACTGCGGCGCGGTAATCGACGGCACTTTGCGGACCGCATCAAAGTCGATCGTAAAGCCTGCCTGCTGGAGCGATCTCATCTTGATATAGTTGATTTCATCCTTGTTGATGATGTCACACTCGTAGGTCTTGCCATTGAGCAGGACCTTTTTCTTCTCTACCACTTCGTCGTCCTCCTTCTTCGGTTCGGGTTCAACCGGCGCGGTCAGCCGTGCCTTGAACTTACGCCACAGACTTTCATCGCGTACCCACGGCTCGGGGCACAGCTTGCCGGTGACATCATAGTGCCGCACGACGTGATCTACGTCAATGCCGTACTTCGCCATAAGATACTTGACCAACTCGACGGCACGGTCTACCGTCTGCGGCGTGATGGTGTACTTGCCACCTACGATGTCGCTGCACATTTCCACACCCAACGAATTACGGTTCATACAAATGCCGCGTAACGGGTGATGCGCGCTCTCGAGATCGCCGCCACAATGCCATGCTGCATCGTTGTCGCGGACGGACTGCGTAACGCTGTCCTCATCGACAAAATAGTGTGCACTTGCCCGTCGGCCTGCGCCCTGAAAATAGTGCGCGTTGCCCTCGTCGGTATCGCCGTCGTTGGCGGTATAGTGCATGACGATGTACTTGATCGAATTGCCGCCACGTCCCGAATAGAAGTTGCTCGAATCAGCCGGCACAAACGGAATGTTCATCAATCGTTCTCCTCCCCTAACTTATCCACTGCGTCCTTTGCTGCGGACAGCATCTTCTGGAGCCACTGCGGCACGGGTGCGCCCAGGTTGACTGCGTTTTCGACGATCGAGCCCAACTCCGTGAGCGTGTACCACACGACCACCAACGGGCACAGCAGTGTCGTATACTCAAACGGCAGTACGACGCCCGGCAGGTGCCCGAGCATGGCGCCGATGAGCAGATCAGCCGCACCGGCCACCATTACTACAATAACTGAGCCGATCTTGTGAAAGATGCCGTCTCG
>NZ_BMQH01000024.1:0-11735 GCF_014648015.1 Butyricicoccus faecihominis | reverse complement strand
TCGTGCCGTTACTGTAAAATATGGACAAGCAAATACGGTCGAAAAGCGACCGATTTTTTTGTCGGGAAATAGGTGGAAAAAATATATTGATAATATAACGCCCTGATAGGGGGGCTGGCAGGGGTGCTCAGAGGGGGTCGGAGCTGGTCGAAAGGCGACCGATTTTTTTGTCGGGAAATAGGTGGAAAAAATATATTGATAATATAACGCCCTTATAGGGGGCTGGCAGGGGTGCTCAGAGGGGGGCCGGAGTTGGTCGAAAAGCGACCGATTTTTTTGTCGGGAAAAGGTAAAAAACTGTATTGATAATATAACGCCCTGATAGGGGGCTGGAGGTGCATGGGGATGTATGATATTTTAGGTGCTTTGAAAGCGCTGTTTGAGGAAGTTCACTATATGGACTTTTATCGGGACATCTTTCCGGAGGGCTCCTTTGAGGAGCGCGGTGAGTATGAGGACGGGAAATATAATGGTATAGCGATTGCTATTGAGAAAGGCAGCAAGCGTGCAAAGCGTATGACGATTACTGATGATCTTGATACGATTGCGGATATGGTTGGGTCACATGATTTCTGTCTTATGAGCCCGATCAGTTATGCAGGTAAGAGTCGGAAGTCCTCCAATGCTCGGTTTATGTATGCGTTGGCTATTGATCTTGATGGTATGACGGAGCGGAAGCATTGGGATTTTTTTATGGAGCAGATCAACCGTGGTCATGAGATGTTGCAGTTTGTTTGGGGTCTGCCGCGGCCTACGTATTTGGTATCTTCCGGCTCAGGTATCCATATTTATTATGTCTTTAAGCAGCCTATTCCGATGTTTAAGAACATTGTTGAGGAGTTGGAGAAGCTGAAAAGGCGGCTGACTTGGCAGGCATGGACACAGGGCGCGTCCTCGCTGCATGATAAGGTGCAGTATGAGAGTTTGTTTCAGGGTTTTCGTGTGGTTGGTACGATTACGAAAGATGGTGGTCGCTGCCGTGCCTTTTCGGTCGGTGAAAAGGTTACAGTAGAGTATTTGAATAAGTTTGTGCCAGAGGATCATCGTGCTGTGAGCTTTGTTTATAAGTCTGATTTACGGCTCGAAGATGCGAAGAAGAAGTATCCAGAGTGGTATCAGCGGCGTATTGTGGAGAAGCGACCGAGGAATACATGGACTTGTAAGAAAGCAGTTTATGACTGGTGGATTAGGAAGTTAAAAGAGGGTGCCGAACAGGGACACAGATATTGGTGTATTATGACTCTTGCGACATATGCGCAGAAGTGTGGAGTACCCCGAGAAACGCTCGAGGAGGACGCATACGGCCTTATTCCATTCATGAATACAAAAGGTGATGAGTTCACTGAGGACGATGTTATGCACGCTCTGGAGGCTTATACGGATAGCTATGCTACATATCCGATTGATACGATTGTGTGGCGTACCGGTATTCAGATTGAGAAGAACAGGAGGAATGGTCAGAAGCAATCTGATCATCTGGAGGAAGCAAGAGCAATTCGAGATATTCGTATGCGCCGACAGGGGCGTAAATGGACGGACGGTAATGGTAGGCCGGACAAGCTATCTGTGGTAGCTGAGTGGCGTTCTGAGCACTCAGAGGGGACGAAAGCGGAGTGTATCAGAGAAACTGGATTGAGTAAAAAGACAGTATATCGTTGGTGGGAAGAGGCCGGTTTAATGAATTTACGCGAATATACGAACAAAGAGAAGATGGTTCAGCTGTCTGGTGATGAGAGCCAGCGTAAGGCAGCTGAGATTGTGGCTGCGGTGACTGCGATTGCGAAGGAACGCGGGCTTTCGGAAGAAGAAGCCTATGAAGTGTTCTTGCATGGAAAGACCAGAAAAGAGCAGGTGCAGGAGCAGGAAAAACACATGGTTTTTGCGGAAAGTGAGGTCGATGCCGGGCTGCTGGTTGGGTGTGCGGCGAATGGTATTCGCCGGATCAACGTTATGCCGGACGATGAGTACATGAATTATTTAGCGACCGATTGCGTTAACGCTTTGTTTCCGCCCAAAACAGAAAATAAATGATGTTGATATTTTAGCATAATTACGCTAAAATAATAGTAAGGAGGTTGATGGTATGAATATGATTAGACCTGTATCGGATTTGCGAAATAACTTTGCGGACATTTCCAAAACAGTGCATGAAACGGCTCAGCCTGTGTTTTTAACCAAAAATGGGTATGGTGATATGGTCGTTTTGAGCATGGAAGCGTTTGAAAACTTGCAATTTGAAAGCGAGGTTTACTTCAAGCTGCAAGAGGCCGAGCGAGAGGCCGAGCTGACAGATCAGCGTTATTCCTCCAAAGATGTATTGAAAGCGATGAAAGCCGCTATTGGAGGGGAGCAGGGTGTATAAACTGGAGTACCTGCCTGTTGCCCAGCGAGATATGGTTGAAATCGTGCGCTATATCAGTGGAGAGCTGCAAAATCCTGCTGCGGCAGATCGTTTGGCTATGGAACTGGTGAACGCTGCGGAAAGCATACTTACATTTCCGTATGCGCTTCCGGCGTATCAACCAATCCGCCCGTTGAAGCGTGAGTATCGAAAAATCTTAGTGCAGAACTTTTTAATGCTCTATTGGGTGGACGAGGAAAAGAAGTTGGTGACAGTCGCTCGTGTGGTGTATGCTAAACGAGATGTTGCCAGATTGTTAGAGTAATAATCACAAGTAAATTTTATTTGCATTGCGCTTGCAACGCAAATAAATAAAGCATATAATATGGATGTAGAATATCAGTAATATGCTTTGAGGGGAGTGCTTTTATATGGCAACTAAGGGTAATATGACGCTTCGTATTGAACCGGAGCTGAAGAAGCAGGCGGCAGATTTGTTTCAGTCGTTGGGCATGGATTTGAGCACCGCTACGGGCATTTTTTACCGTCAGGCACTGCGCTATCATGGATTGCCGTTTGAAGTTCGTCTGGACGAGCCGAACGACATCACTTATGCAGCGATGAAAGCAGCGGAGAATGACGAAGATATGCACGGTCCGTTCGACAGTGTGGCAGATATGATGGAGGCCCTTAATGCTTAAACCGGAGTTTACGGGGCAGTTCAAGAAAGACTATAAGCTGGCGGTGAAGCGTGGCTGCGATCCGCAAAAGCTGAGTGCTGTCGTGGAATTGCTGTGCGAGGAGAAGCCTTTGCCGTCTGCCTACCGAGATCATGCGCTGACCAATTCGAAAAATTACAAAGACATGAGAGAGTGTCACATTCAGCCGGATTGGCTGTTGGTGTATAAGATTGAGCGCGACGCTCTGATCTTGAAGCTGATTAGAACTGGTTCGCATAGCGACCTGTTTTAAGGAGAGTGTGCCAGATGGCCAAAACGATCAAGGAAATTGCGGACGAATTGGGCGTATCAAAGACTGCTGTAAGTAAGCAAATCGCAAACCTTGGTTTGCGATCAAGTTTGCGAAAAAACGGAAACCAGTTTGCGATCGAAAACCAACAAGAAAAGTTAATAAAAATGGCTTTTCAGAAAAAAAGACAGCAAGAAATAGTGACTGAAAATTCGGTTAGCGATGAGCAATCGCAAACCAAATCGCAAACCACAAACGCCAACCAATCGCAAACCGCAAACCATGAAGTTTGCGATTTAGTTGGCGTTTTACAGACTACTGTTGATACGCTGCAAGCACAGCTGGCAGTGAAAGACGAGCAGATCAGAGAGTTAAACGCGAGGCTGGCGGAGTGCAGCACTGCATTGCTGGCAGCGCAGGAAACTGCGCGTGCGGCGCAGGCCCTCCACGCTGGGACAATGCAGCAGCAGCTTGCCGGTGGGGAAGATCGTGCATCTGCCGACGTGCCGGAGGATCGGGCAGCGCCGAAAGGACGGAGCTGGTTAAGCAGGTTCTTTAGGAGATAAAGGCTGTGAGAAGTAGATTATAGAAGTGGTTCAGACGGCTGTAAGCAATGATAATAAGCCCTGGTGTAGCACAAAACGCCAGGGCTTTTGCTGTATGTGTTTTGGACATTTAGAGTGGTTGATATTTACATATTTTAATGGAGATTGTATTATAATAGGTGAAATTTAGAGAATTGCATGAGATGCAATCTATAATTGCTCAAATGCAATCGTAGATTGGTTTATTTTAGTCGAATATGTGGGTAATATAGAGGTGTAATAAATGACTACAGCAGAGAAGTTAGTTCGCTTGAGAAAGGAGAAAGGTTTATCTCAGCTTCAGCTGGCTGAGGAGATCAATGTATCTCGTCAGGCTATATCAAGGTGGGAAATCGGGTTAGCGGTTCCCTCTCGGGAGAAACTCAGAGCATTGAGTGAGCTGTATAATGTATCCGTGGATTATTTGCTATCGGATAAAACGGCTGAAGATATGCAAAAAGTTTCTAAAACGGAAGATGAAGCAAAAGAAAAACCGTCAAACCATTTACGGGTGGGCCTAATAGCTTGCGTTGTAGTTATATTGCTGATTGTGGTGGGTGTTATGCTGCTGCATTTACATAACACTAATAAGCCGCAAAATGAAGTTCCAATTTCCGAAATGGAAACAGAAGAAGATGTCGTATTCTCTGGAGAGTTTTCGGTAGATTGGTAAGCGATTGTGAAGGGAAGTGGTAGCAATGAAAGTTAAGACAATTTTCGGCTCTATTTTGGCAGGAGTGCTTATCATTAATGGGGTCAATGTATCAGCTAATGCGGCTGATATTGCTCCCCAAAACGTTGAGCATCGAGATCATGTAATTGAACTGAGCCTTGGACGTGCATCGGGATCCTTTAATATGACGGTTCCTGCTAAATCTATTTTGCGGGCAGATAAGAGTTTCCCGTTAGAAGCAGGGGAAACTGTAACGATTAAAGCTACATACTCTCCGTTCTCTGCAAGCGTCGATTTTGGTTTGGTGGATAGCAAAGGTAAATTTCACTACTTAACCGTGAATAATGGCACCTTTGATAAGACCATTAAGGTTGATACCAGAGGAAATTATGTTTTTGCAGTGAGAAATAATTCTTCACAGAGTATTTCAGTTAGTGGTTATGTAAAATATTGAGATAAATACGGATGGAGTCTCATTATAGGCTCGAAGTATGACAACGTTACCGGTGAGAACAAAAGTAATAAAATCGCTTCAAGATCTTTGGAAAGTAGGTTTAGTTATGAGGGGAAGATTAAAAACCATCGTTTGTTCCCTTATGGGAGCAGTATTGATGATAGGATCCGCATCTGCGGTAACGGTGAACGGCTCCTTTTGTGGAATTAATGATTATCTAGATGAGCCCGATCGTGCTGGTGCTACATATGTTTCGAAATTAAATACCGAATTAGCTGTTGTATTTGGAAGTTCATATAACTACTCTGGAACATTGTTAAAGGACAGTCAAGTCACTGCGTCTGCATTAAAGAGCAGGCTGAATGCTTCACCGAAAACGATTTTTGCATTTTCTGGACACGGTTACGTGAATGGTCCGATGTCGTATGACAGCACAATTGTTCCGAAAGAGGCTATCCGAACACAACACCGATATGTGGTAATGTATTCATGCAACTGGATGACTAATAATGGATTGTCATCCGAGGTTACTCGAATATACAATACCTTTAATGGAACTCGTTTGCAATTGGGCTATGCATCTACGATGTATTTGGACAGCCGTGAGGGTTATATGTTTGGCCAAAATCTACAGAATCAGACTGTAGTGAACGCATTCCTAAGAGCGACTAGAGTCTACCAACCACAGCAAAAAAAGAACGATGTTATTGCACGTGTAATGGGATATACCAATGCCAAAAATGATTATATCACCACAACAAGCGCGGCACCATCTTATAGTAGCTCGAAAAATTCCTTTAGTATTATTGTTACAGAAACAATTCCACACACAGGAAGGAGCGTGTAGCATGAAAAATTTCGTTATTCAAAACCGTAAAATCTTTGTCACGACATGTGTCGCAGTGATGTTATGTGTCGTAACAGTCTTGCATTTTGCAGAACCGCAGGATGAGCAAATTCCGAAGTTAAATCTCCCTGCAGTTGGAAACATCGTAACAGCGAATACCCGTGTATCTATCGCGGATGCTGCCGAATCGGAGATCGACAACGCGAGCCAATCGTTGGCTGTATATCGTTTGAAACCGGTTAACATTAATCAGGAAAAGAAAAAAATCGAAGATTTATTTCAGGTGTCCTCATCTGATATAGGAACTTTTCCAACCGGAAATACATTATCTGATGGAACTACAGTTGGAATTGATGCGCAAACCGGCAGATGGTTTTATCAAAAACCAATCGACTTTGATGCAAAGGAAGGCACACTGTCGGACGCCGATGCCATCCAAATAGCTGAGCAGTTTATTGCGGACAACAATCTGTACCCGCTGCAGGAGCTAGGGGACGCGAAGGTTGGTACGACATCGACCGGGGATGCAACACAAGGGACAGAAGAAATTCTCAGAAAAAATGTATATTTCTACCCTGAGATTGCCGGAAAACCTGTATATGGAACATTTCGTATCTGCATTTCCGTATCAGGGACTGGAGAAATCGTTGGCGTTGACAAGTTTGCAAATGAATATACCTTGGTTGATGCTGATGTTGAAGGTAAGAACTATCATGAAGTAGCAACATCGCTGAGCGAAAATGAGTACACCCTAAATGCTGAAGTGGCTCCAAGCAGTATTTTGGTCGATTCTGTTTCTGATGCTTTCTACGCAGATCCAGAAAGTGAATATATCCAGCCAATTTACGTATTAGAGGGTTCCGAAGAAAACCAGACAGAAAAATACGACATTTGGATGGATGCACGATCAAACTAATTTTAGTGGGCCTAATAGCTTGCGTTGTAGTTATATTGCTGGTTGTGGGGGGTGTTATGCTGCTGCATTTACATAACACTAATAAGCCACAAAATGAAGTTCCAATTTCCGAAATGGAAACAGAAGAAGATGATGTTGTATTTTCTGGAGATTTTTCGGTAGATTGGTAGGCGTTTGTGAAAGGAAGTGGTAGCAATGAGAGTTAAGAAAATTTTCGGATCTATTTTGGCAGGAGTACTTATCGTTAGCGGGGTGGGTATGTCAGCTAATGCAGCTGATATTGCTCCGAAAAACGTTGAGCATCGAGATCATGTAATTGAACTGAGCCTTGAACGTGCTTCGGGGTCCTTTAATATGACGGTTCCTGCTAAATCTATCTTGCGGGCAGATAAGAGTTTCCCGTTGGAAGCTGGGGAAACTGTAACGATTAAAGCTACATACTCTCCATTCTCTGCAAGCGTAGATTTTGGTTTGGTTGATAGCAAAGGGAAATTTCATTATTTAACCGTGAATAATGGCACTTTTGATAAGACCATTAAGGTTGATACTCGTGGCAATTATGTATTTGCAGTGAGAAACAATTCCTCACAGAGTATTTCGGTTAGTGGTTATGTAAAATACTGAGTTTATAGACTATAGAGGTGTCTTTATGAAAAAAAAGCGAATTGGAATAATTGCGTTAATGCTTTCAAGTGCGCTCATCATTTCTGCATCGGCTACCATTAGCACTGTTTTCAAGTGCTCGGCGGCGGGAATTGATTATCAGGCATATTCGACATTAAATACGTCAAGCACTGCACCTAATAAATTAGCTGGAGGAGGAACAGTAGCAACTGTACGCAAAAATACTGTGCCAGCTGGCTATATGATGATTAAGTCTACAATTATGACTTCGAATGGCGAAGTAGTAGGCAGCTCTAGTTGGACTCAAAATACACAATATGCAAATAATTTGGTTTCTAACATTAGCTATGCTTCTTATGGAACAGAAACATATTACGGACAAGCCCTTCTGAAACTTTACGAAGGTGGAGAATATAAACCACTGACAGTTACCAGAACTCCATCAATGACAAAGCCAACTCGTTCGTCTATGGCGAATAATAATCAGGAAACACAAGATAAAGATGCTATTTTCGTAAATGAGAATGGCTATACAATGGGTAATGCCACTACTGAAGATTCTTCTGAGATTAGAGATTTAGATTTTTATTCCGCTATTGGTGTCAATGGTAAAAAAGGATATATTCGAGCAAGTGAAATGAATGGGCCGAAAACGCTTGATGAAGCCGCGACTTATGACGATAGCAGTAAAGATATCCCTGTATATGCATCTGATGGTGTCACGGTCATTGATACTTTCCATATTTATGGACCCGAAGAAAGTTCCTCGACTGATACTATGGTTGCAGCTACTTCGTTAACGGAATAAATTACAAATTTTAAGATTAGGTAAAATAGCATAGAAAGGAGCATTTTTATGAGGTCTAAGAAGAATATGATTAAACGTTTAGTATCGTTGCTGTTATGTAGTGCTATTTGCGTTGTTGCGGCAGCTGCAGCAGATAATTGGCAGTATTCTAAATGGACAGCAACCGTGACTGGCAAGAGCAACATTAAGTATCATAGTAGAACCGCAATAACGGCTTCTAAGGGATTAGTTCGTTCGACAGCAACCATACTGACTACGGATGGTACACAGGTTCCAGCAAATTACGTTAAAGCATCTGCAGAGCTTTATCGAGGCCAGGCATTAGCTTCGTATGGAGGTCCTGTGACCAATGGGGCCTTGAGCACGGGTGTGACCGCGACTACAGGACAAGCAAGTGGTCAGGGAAAGTATACAGCCGAAGGAACTACTTACTACATGGGTAGTGATGGAGCGATGAAGGAAGTTGAGTTGGAAAATGTAAGTTATACGATGTCTACTCGTTCTAATAGCGATGTAGGTTTAATTAGTGAAGAGAATCAGATTCATACTAATTCTGTCGGAGAAACTTATGGAGAAGCGATGGCTGTAAAGCATCTGAATGTAGACGTAGATTTAATCTCTGCCATTGGAAAAAATGGAGCAGAGGGCTACATTAAAACATCGGATCTTCCGCATAATATTCCGGATTATGTTCCGTATGACCATGAGATTCCGGTCTATGAAAATGATGGAGTTACTGTGATTGATTCGTTTTTCATTTCTTCTGGATATGCAAACTAGGTAGAATAGTCAGAGTATTGAATGTGTGACAAATAGAAAGAAACCCTTGAAGGGTTTCTTTCTATTTGTATAAGTTATGACTGTGTTCTTTCCTATCTGTCCAGAGAAACAGGGCGGCGATTACCATGCTGTTACAGCATACATTCCGAAAAATGAGCGTCAAGGGTGGTTCATATGAACCACCCTTGACGCTCGTTTTTCTCCATGTGTCGCAGCAGGCAGGAGGGCAATCTGCCGCACTGGGGCTTGCTACCGCAAGCCCATCTCCCACACTTGACAACGATATGCCAGCTATGTATAATGAGGGTGTGGGAGATATATTGCAAGCTACCTAAAGTGTTACCACTTTAGAGCTTGTGAGGGGGCTGCACCCCCTTCAATCCCCTGCTTGGAGAACGCCGCGAACGAAAGAAAGAGAGGTTTCCCATGTTGTACGAAGATCAGAAAAAAGAGATCGAAACCATCAAAGAGCGGACACTCGTTTTGAAATTGTCCGATGCTGATTGCGACCGCATTTTGCAAAAAGCCACCAGCCACAGCATGACGGTTTCTGAGTTGTTGGAGAGCTTCATCGGTGATCTGGTTGATGGCACTTTCACCAATGGTTCGGACGAACGCTATCTTGCCGAGGACTGGTTCAACCGCTGCGATTTTGAGTGTGATGATAAGAGAACGCTGCTGTGGCATTTGCTGGAGCAGAACGCAGACCTCGAAAATTTTATCGAACTCTATGAGGAGAACGAAGAATACAAATCGCACCCAGAGGAGTTTGAGGAGCAGCGTGAAGAATACGAAATGGAGCCAGGTGACACGTTCGATTTTGAAGATGAATTGCAGTATTGGCTGGACGATTGGAAGCCGAGCAAGTTGAGTATGGCCGAAGAAGTAGAAGCAATCCGAGATTATGTAGAGGCACTGAGAAAATTTAAGGGAGAATAACGGCGGTCATGGCAAATAAGAGTAGACCGAAGCAGCTCTCGTTCCGAGTTAGTGAGGAGGAATGGGAGCTGCTGCAACAGAAAATTTCTGAAAGCGGCATGAACCAGCAGCGGTACATTTTGTCCTGCGTGCTGGGTAAGGAGATTGTAAATACGGACGGTATCAAAGAGATCGTGCCGGAGCTGAAACGGCAGGGCACGAACCTCAACCAAATCGCCCAAAGACTTAATGAGCGCGGCTATATTGATTACAAAAAAGAATTGCCGACGGTATTAGATGAGGTGAAAATAGTATGGCAGTCATTAAGGCAGTATCTTCAAAAGCTGGGATAAACACAGTCCTCGATTATGTAATGCAAGAGGAAAAAACTGAACAAAAGTTGCTGAGTGGCTTGAATTGCGTTCCTGATACAGTTAAAGATGAAATGAGAGTTACGAAATTATTGTGGGATAAGGACGGAGGGCGAACCTACAAGCATTTTGTTCAGAGCTTTGCACCAGGCGAGAAGATAGATCCGGCACAGGCGCACCAGATCGCGTGCCAGCTGGCAGCCTCACGACCGGAGTGGCAGGACTTTGAGGTGTTGATTGCTACCCATGAGGACAAGGAGCATATCCACACGCACTTTGTGGTGAACAGCGTGAGCTATGTAGACGGCCATAAGCTCCAGCAGAGCAAGGCAGAGCTGCAGGCCATGAAAGATTATTCCGATCAGCTGTGTGCGAAATACGGGCTGCATATTACCGAAAAGGGAAAGACCTTTGATGGACAGGAGCGAGAGGAAACGGTAGCGTTCAGCAAGGACACCTATCAGTTGCTCAAAAAGGCCGAGCAGAGCGAGATAAAGAGCTATGTGCAAGATATTGCGCTGGCGATATTGGACTGCCGAGAACAGGCCACCAGCCGTACAGACTTTGTGCAGCATATGAATGAGCGAGGATACGGCGTAGACTGGCAGGACAGCCACAAATATATTACCTTTACAGACTTAAAACGGCAAGAGCAGGGCGAAAAGCAATGCAAAATCCGCAATAACAAGCTGGAGAAGTATTATAACATGGACTTTGGAAAGGAGAGCTTGGAACATGAGTTTGAGGGCAATGCACGAAGTCAGCAAACAGAGCAGCGTGCAAGAGAGCAGCTCGCAGCTGATCGAGGAGCAAAGACAGACAATCGAACAGCAGAAGCAGACAATATCGGAGCTTTCATCGCAAATATCGCTGCTCAAGTCGGAAATGCAGAAGCTAGCAGACAAGAACGCGCAGCTGAACGAAGTCGACGAAGTGCAGGAGATACAGAAAGAGAATGCAGAGCTAAAGAAGCAAAACGAGCAGCTGAAGCAAATATGCGCCGACACCGGAGAGATGATCTCGAACTTTAAGAAAGAAACGGAGAGGTTACAGAAACAAAAGAAACTGCTAATAGGCGTAGTAAACACTCTTATGGAGAAATGTATGGGAGTAACTGAGGAAACTCAAGATATTCAAACGAAGAAATCGTTTTTTGGACGAGTAAAAGGGTTAACGTGGGAGCGGTGGCAGCGGATAATAAATGCTGTGACCGCGTTAGGTGCAACGGTACAGGCGTGCAATAGGACATTAAAGGCACAACCTAAAGCAGTAGTAGAGAGAAAAAAGAGTATCCGAGTGCAGCTCCAAGAAATTAAAGAGAAACACGGCACGAGGGATTGACACCCTCGTGCCGTTACTGTAAAATATGGACAAGCAAATACGGTCGAAAAGCGACCGATTTTTTTGTCGGGAAATAGGTGGAAAAAATATATTGATAATATAACGCCCT
>NZ_BMQH01000023.1:0-12001 GCF_014648015.1 Butyricicoccus faecihominis | reverse complement strand
ACCGAGATACCGGAAGTCTAACTGTTATGGCCCGTTGGTCAAGCGGCTAAGACGGCGGCCTCTCACGCCGCAAACGGGAGTTCGATTCTCCCACGGGTCACCAATCTTTTATAACAGTGCTGACGGTATAACAAAGTAGCAAACATAGTAATATGTTTCTAAATAAGGTTTCTTTTGAACAAGAGCGCGTAAGCGCAGGTAAAGTTTTCTTTGCTTACTTTCTTGTTCACAAGAAAGTAAGTGCGTGATTATTGTGACGAGGGTACACCTGTTCCCATTCCGAACACAGTAGTTAAGCTCGTTTACGGTGACAATACTTGGCTGGCGACGGCCCGGGAAGATAACTCATCGCGCATACCGAACACCGACTCGAAAGAGTCGGTGTTTTGTTTTCGTTAAGAATTCCCTGTTCACTCGAATTCACCTCTCCTTATATGATATAATAGCCTAAAATGGTGTTTTATCGCAAGCAGGGGGTCGAGAATGAACAAAATTCTGAAAGAAAAAATCAGCGAGTCGGTGTCGTCTGTCCTGCCGATCACGATCATCGTGCTGCTGCTCAGCGTGACGATCACACCGATGCCGGTCGGCACGATGGTGCTGTTTTTAACCGGTGCGGCGCTGCTCATCGTCGGCATGGCATTGTTTTCACTCGGCACGGACGTATCTATGACGCCTATGGGCGAGGGCATCGGCGCACAGCTGCCGCGCACGAAAAATCTGTTCATCGTGATACTCATTACGCTCATCATCGGCATACTCATCACGATCGCGGAGCCGGATCTGCAGGTTCTGGCCGGTCAGGTGCCGTCCATTCCAAACAATGTGCTGATCTGGACGGTCGCGGTCGGCGTCGGTCTGTTTTTCGTGCTGGCTATGCTGCGTACACTGTTCAAGATTCGTCTGTCGCTGCTGCTCATTGTGTTTTACGCGGTGGTGTTTATCCTGTCGGCTTTCGTGCCGAACGAGTTCGTTTCTGTGGCGTTTGACTCGGGCGGCGTGACCACCGGACCGGTCACCGTACCGTTCATCATGGCGCTCGGTGTCGGTTTAGCCTCCATCCGAGGCGATAGCGGCGCACAGGAGGACAGCTTTGGTCTGGTTGCGCTGTGCAGCATCGGACCGGTACTGGCGGTGCTGCTGCTTGGTATTTTCTATCCGACAAACGGTGCAGGCTACACGGCAGTGACCGTGCCGGACGTGGAGGATACCCGTCAGGCAGCACACACATTTGTGGTGGAGCTGCCCGCGTACATACACGAGGTTTTGTCCGCACTGGTGCCAATCATCCTGTTCTGCGCGGTATTTCAGCTGATTTTCCGCAGATTCCATACCATGCAGCTGCGCAAGATCGGCGTGGGCTTTGTGTACACATTTACCGGATTGTCGCTGTTTTTGACCGGCGTAAACGTCGGATTTATGCCCGTGGGACATTATCTTGGACAGCAGCTGGCGCTGAGCGGACGTGAATGGGTGCTGGTGCCGCTCGGTATGCTTATCGGCTATTTTCTGGTAACTGCGGAGCCGGCCGTGCATGTGCTCAATCGACAGGTCGAGTCCATCACAAACGGCGGCATCTCGCAGAGAGCGATGATGCTCAGCCTGTCCATCGGCGTGGCCTGCTCGGTCGGCATGGCTATGCTGCGCGTATTGACAGGTATTTCAATCTATTATATACTGGTGCCGGGTTATCTTGCCGCACTGGGACTGACTTTCTGCGTGCCGAAAATTTTCACCGGCATCGCATTTGACTCGGGCGGCGTTGCATCCGGTCCGATGACGACCACATTCCTGCTGCCGTTCGCCATGGGCGCGTGTGAAGCGCTCGGCGGCAACGTGATGACTGACGCCTTCGGTATTGTAGCTATGGTAGCCATGACCCCACTGCTTACCATTCAGGTGCTGGGTCTCATCTATAAAAAGAAACAGAACAGCGAGGATGCGTCCGATGTTTCCGCAGAGGATGAGGACAGCATCATCGTTTTGGAGGGAGCAGAGCATGAGTGAAAACCGACCGCAGATGACGGTTCAGAGCGCGGTAGAGGTCGTGGCGGCCGTTGTTGACGTGGAGCAGGGCGAAAAGGTGCTGCGTATCTATCGTGAGGAACAGGCGCCGGTGGACTTTGTGTGCATGGCACACGGCACGGCGCGCACGGAAATGCTCGACCTGCTCGGTATCGGTGAAACGGCAAAGGCCATTGTGATGTGTATGGTCAGCCGTCAGACCGGCGTTCGCCTGCTCAAAAGGCTCGGACGCGAGCTGGAAATGCGATATCCCGGACGCGGAATCGCGTTTACCATTCCGATTACAGGCATTGGTCTGCGGTGGCACAAACTGCTGACCGCTGCAGACGAGGAGCAAAAGGAGGTCAGCCGGATGCACGAGACAGAGAAGAACGACGGTTTTGACGTTGTAGCAGTTGTGATGGAGCGCGGCTATACCAACGTGGCGATGGATGCGGCGCGCAAGGCCGGTGCACGCGGCGGCACGGTCATTTCAGCGCGCGGTATTGCGGAAAATGAGGTTAAACGATTTTTCGGTATCGAAATTCAGGCCGAAAAGGAAATCGTGTTCCTCGTGGTGCGAAGCAACGAGAAACAGCAGGTTATGACGGCGCTGATGCAGGCGGTCGGAATGAAGACCCGCAGTCATGGCATTGTGCTGTCAATGCCGCTTTCGGCAGCCATCGGCTTGGCGGATTGAGAATGGAAAATGGAGAATGGAAAATAGGCGTCTGACGTTTGCTTTCTGTTCTCCGTTTTTTATTGTGTTATTTGGCGGCAAACGGCGGGAACCATTCCGCTCTGCACAATTTATCCCGCAAGGGAGCACAGTGTGCTCCCTCGCAACGTAAAAGAAAGCGCTCCACTCCGCACTCTCCACTCTTCACTCTGATAAAATAGTATGGTATAATAAGGGCAGTAATTTTCGCAGGGAGAACCCCTGACAGGAGTAGATAACCATGATAAATGAGCACATGATGGATTTAGGCAGCCGCCGTTCGACGATCCGCGAGCTGTTCGAGTACGGCAACAGCCGTGCGGCGATCGTTGGCCGCGAGAACGTATTCGATTTCTCGATCGGCAATCCGAACGTACCCGCCCCGGAGGCCGTTCGTCAGGCGATTTACGCCGAAGCGGCAGGTGATCCGGTTGCACTGCACGGCTATACCTCGGCACAGGGCGCCGCAGACGTGCGAGGCGCACTGGCGGACAGCCTTAACAAGCGTTTCGGCACGGACTACACCGGCGACAGCCTGTACCTGACTGCAGGCGCGGCAGCCGCACTCTCTTGTGCGTTCAAGGCGATCGTCTGCGAGGGTGACGAGATTATTGTGTTTGCGCCGTATTTCCCGGAATATAAAATGTTCATCGAAAGCGGTGCCGGTGCCAAGTGCGTCATTGTGCCGCCGTCTATCGCGGATTTTCAGATTGACTTCGGTGCTCTCGAACAGCGCCTGAATGAGCACACCAAGGCGGTCGTTGTCAACTCGCCGAACAACCCGTCCGGTGCAGTGTACTCCGAGCAGACCATCAAGCGCCTTGCCGACATGCTGCGCGGCAAGGAGAAGGAATACGGTCACCCGATTTACCTCATTTCGGACGAGCCGTACCGTGAGATCGTATATGATGGCGTGCAGGTGCCGTTCGTACCGCATTTCTACGACGATACCATTATCTGCTACTCGTACTCCAAGTCGCTGTCGCTGCCGGGTGAGCGTATCGGCTATGTACTCGTGCCGCCGGCAGCCGCCGACAGCAGAGAACTGTATGCCGCTGTCTGCGGTGCAGGCCGCGCACTCGGTTATGTTTGTGCGCCGAGTATGTTCCAGCGCGTGGCGGCACGCTGCGCCGACCAGACCAGCGATATTGCGGTCTACCAGACCAACCGCGACCTGCTCTTTAACGGTCTGACCTCGATGGGGTATCACTGTGTCAAGCCGGACGGCGCGTTTTATCTGTTCCCGCAGACGCTCGAGGCGGATGACCGCGCCTTCAGTGAACGCGCAAAGAAATATGACCTTCTGGTCGTTCCGGGTGCGGATTTCGGTGCTCCCGGTCATATGCGAATTTCTTACTGTGTGAAAACCGAGACCATCGAGCGTGCGCTGCCGCTGTTTGAACGACTGGCGAAGGAGTATCGCTGATTTATTATGTAAAGTTCACAAGTGGTTTCGGTTAATTATGTATAAGGTGTCAAGTTGCACTGTGCAAACTACACAAAATAACAATGGTTGAGTTGTGAGATATTCATAAAAACTTGCTCTTGTATTCTTTTCAGGGAAAGTGTATTATAATACCAGAGATCAGGAAAGGATCTCAAAAATACAATCACCTGAATCACTGAAAAGGAGTGCAAAGATTATGGGTATGAGAAGTTTCTTTAATGGACTGGTAAACGCTCGCATGGTAGAACTGGAAGGCGAACACATCAACGCTAAGACCATGAACCGTACCAATCGTCGCGGCAAGTAATCGTCTGATTAAAAAAACATCACACGAGGAGCCGTAACCGTACATGACAACTGAAGACAGTAAGTGAAACCCTTCCTCGGAAGGGTTTTTCTTTTGATGAAGGCAACACCGCACAATTAAAGCTGCGGCGCTTTACGGAAATTTTGTGTCCTGATGTCGTTCCGGCTTTACGGTAATACACAAAGTATTACCGCAAAACCGCGCCTAATCAGTACGCAAAATTTGCTCGTAAATCGCTCTTGTTCAATTATGCGGTATTGCCTTATCCGGTCGGATGCTCCTGTGCGAACTCGATCTGGCGGCGGAAGAACGCGGCGCGTTCCTCGAGCGTGGACGGCCGGATACTGTGCTTGCCGCAATCCGGACAGACGCGGGTTTCAGCGCTGCCGAAGAAGATAAAGTGGCAGCATTTGGTGTCGCAAGTGTAGATCATGGCTTCACCTCTCTTTTTTACTGAGGACAGTGTACCACAGAGAAAGTCCGATAAAACTCCCTTTCTTGCAGGAGAGCAGGGAAGTATGGTATACTGATAGCAGCAATCATAAAAATTTTGTCTGGGAGTATCAAAATGGGGGAACAAAAACGCAGTCTGTTACGTCAATTATATTTACCGGCGATTTTATGCACCGCTCTCTGGGGCAGTGCGGCGCCGTGCGTCAAGCGCGGGTACGAGCTGTTCGCTGTTTCGGCTGACGCGCCGTTTTCGCAGCTTGTATTCGCCGGCTGGCGGTTTGCGCTGGCGGGAATTCTTGTGCTGCTCGTGACCCGGCTGAAAGGGCACCGAATCGTGCCCAAACGGGACGAAATCAAGCCGATTCTGGCGATCAGCCTGTTTCAGAGCATGCTGCAGTATGTGTGCTACTACATCGGTCTGAGCGGCACGACCGGCACCAAAGGCTCGGTGCTCTCCGGCACGCAGACGTTTTTTGCGCTGCTGCTGGCGCATTGCCTGCTGCCGAATGACAAGCTCAACCGACGGAAAACGCTTGGCTGCATCTGCGGCTTTGCGGGCGTGCTCGCGCTCGGACTGGGCGGACTGAACGGCTTCAACCTCACCGGTGACGGTCTGGTGCTGCTGAGTGCGGTATCGGCGGGCGCGGGCGCGCTCGTCTCGCGCATTTACACGCCCGGCCGTGATCCCATGCTGCTGACCGGCTGGCAGCTGCTCATCGGCGGCTGTTTTCTGCTGGGTGTCAGTACGGCTGGCGGAGGCGCACTCGGTCGGGTGACGCTCGGCGGCGTGTTGCTGCTCGGCTACATGATCGCGCTGTCTGCGGCAGCGTTTACCATCTGGACGGCGCTTTTGGGTAAATTTCCGGTCGGAAAGGTCAGTCTGTTCGGCTTCCTGATTCCGGTGTTCGGCACGCTGTTCTCCGCGCTCGTGCTCGGCGAGAATATCTTCACCGCACGCAATCTGGCGGCGCTCGTGCTGGTCAGCGGAGGTATTGCGGTCGCAAACTCTGCAAGTACGAAAAAATAACACCGCAGACGGAATTGCGGTGCATAAAGGGTTAATCTATGGTATTTAGTTCTGCAATTTCGCTGTTTTTCTTTGTGCCGATCGTGTTTCTGCTCGATCGCAGGCTGTCGAACGTGGATGCGAAAAACACCTGGCTGCTCCTCGCAAGTCTGGTGTTCTACTCGTTCGGACAGGTGTATTACCTGCCGCTGCTGCTGCTCTCGGTGGCGCTTAACTATGTCTGCGGACGGCTGGCCGCAGGAAAGTACGCTAAACTCGGTGTCACACTCGCGGTCATCGGCGGGATAGGGCTGCTCGCCGTGTTCAAGTATGCGGATTTCGCTATCCGCACAGTGAACGCACTGTGCGGGCTGAGTCTGCCGCTGACCGGTATTGCGCTGCCCATCGGTATCTCGTTCTTCACCTTCCAAGGGCTAAGCTACGTTATTGACGTGTACCGGGAGCCGCAAATGGTCTCGCACTCGTTCAAGAAGGTGCTGCTGTACATCGCGTTTTTCCCGCAGCTGATCGCCGGGCCGATCGTCAAATACCATGACGTCGAGCAGGAGATCGACAGCCGCCGCACCACTCCGCAGGAGACCGCACTCGGCATCCGCCGGTTTATCTGCGGTCTGAGCAAAAAGCTGCTGCTGTCGAACGCGCTCGGTCAGATGGCGGATACCGTGTTCGCGCTGCCTGCCGGAGAAATCGGCATGCTGGCAGGATGGACGGGCGCCATTTGCTACACGCTGCAGATCTACTTCGATTTTTCCGGCTACAGCGATATGGCTATCGGTCTCGGACGCATGTTTGGCTTCCATTTCCGCGAAAACTTCAATTATCCGTACACCGCGACCACCATCAAGGAGTTCTGGCGCCGCTGGCACATTTCGCTGTCCGGCTGGTTCCGCGACTATCTGTATATTCCGCTTGGCGGCAACCGAAAGGGGAATGCGCGGACGTGGCTCAACCGGTTTCTTGTATTTTTCGCAACCGGTCTGTGGCACGGCGCGAGCTGGACGTTTGTCCTCTGGGGACTGTGGCACGGCTTGTTTTCCGTGCTTGAGGACTGCGGCGCGATTCCGGTAGACAAGCTCAAGGGTAAGCGCATCGGACAGCTGTACACGCTGCTCGTGGTCGTGCTCGGCTTTACGCTGTTCCGTGCGGACACGCTGGCGCAGGCTGGCGCCATGTATGCCGCGATGTTCTCCGGTATTGGTCTGCACTGGCTGGGCACGGCGGCTGTCTGGGCAAAATTTACGCCTGCGTTTGCACTGACGCTGTGTCTTGCACTGCTCCTGTGTACGCCTGTGGCCCGTGAGCATACGCCGAAACGTGAGAGTGTGACGTTCATCGGCTCTCTGGGTTTACTGCTGCTGTGCATGATGTACCTTGCGGCAGGCTCGTTTAATCCGTTCATTTACTTCCGATTTTGAGGTGAAATATGAAATATAAATGGTTTACAGCGGCGTTTTTGTCGCTGTGCCTGATTCCGGCAGCGGGTATGCTCGTGCTGCCCAAGCAGCAGGCGGCAGGCAATGAGCATCTCACGCCCAAGCCGAGCCTGTGGAACGCGCAGACCGGCTGGAACGCAGACTTTCTCGGCGACCTGACTGATTATGTTGCCGACCATTTCGGCTTTCGCCAGGAGCTCGTCACCGCGAATGCCGCCCTGCAGACCAGGCTGCTGTGCACCTCGCCTGCTGAGGACGTCATTTACGGTACAGACGGCTGGCTGTACTACGCGAAAACGCTCGATGATTATCAGAATCACGCAACGCTGACCGAGAGTGAGGCGCAGCAGCTGGCGCAGACGGTAAAATCCATGCAGGACTACTGCGAAAGCCGCGGCGCGCGCTTTCTGTTCACGATTGCGCCGAATAAAAGCTCGCTTTATCCGGAGCACATGCCTGCGCGCTACCTGACCGAGGATGCGGACGGCAACTACGAACGCGTGCTGCCGTATCTCGAGCGGGAGGGCGTGAACTATGCCGACCTGTTCTCCGTGTTTCGCGCACACGCAAACGTGCTGTATTATAAGACCGACTCGCACTGGACGAACCGGGGTGCCGCGCTCGCACACGATTATCTGATGAACACGCTCGGTCTGCCGCATACGGCGTTCACGGACGCGGACTATACGACCGAGCGGAGCCACAGCGGCGATCTTTACCAAATGCTGTACCCGAAAGGCACGCAAAGGGAGGAAACGCAGGTGTATCAGACCTCGTTTTCGTATGTGAACCCGCCGCGCTCGGACGAGGATATCCTCATGCAGACCACACAGGAGAATGCGCCGAACGGCCGTCTGCTGCTGTGCCGCGATTCGTTCGGCAATGCGCTGCATCCGTTTCTTGCGGAGGATTTCCGTAAGGCGATCATCACCCGGCAGATGCCGTATCCGCTGGAGCAGGTGCAGGAGGGCGATACGGTCATCATCGAGATCGTTGAGCGAAATCTGCCGAATATTTTCAAGGCAATACCGCATGATTGAACAAGAGCGATTTGCAAGTAAATTTTGTGTACTGACGCGACGCGGTTTTGCGGTAATACTTGATGTATTACCGCGAAACCGCAACAAAGTCAGGACGTAAAATTTCTGCAAAGCGCCGCAGCTTTAATTGTGCGGTGTTGCCTCAGATATTCACCGGATTTGGGGAACAAAACCGAACCGTAATCCGTCTAATCAGTATCCGCAAGAGAAATAAACAATATGGAGGAAATTCTATGAAAAAGCTGACAGCCATGCTGCTGGCACTAACGCTCTGCTTTGGTCTTGCTGCGTGCGGCGGCAACATCGCACAGGACGATACCAAGGACGAGAGCCAGACCGTCCAGACCGGCAAAACCGAGGATAAGAAGGACGAAGCGAAGACTGAGGAGAAATCCGACGAGGCCAAGACCGAGACCGAGACTGACGATAAGACCTCGACCGACAGCAAAACCGAGGATAAAACCAACGAAACCAAGCCGGTGACGAGCAGCACGAACACCACGACCGCAAAGCCGTCTGCTTCAGCGGGCACGAGCAAGCCGTCTGCCTCGACGAGCAAACCGGCGGCATCTGCTCCGGCAAGCAAGCCGGCACAGAGCAAGCCTGCGGCAAGCGCTCCGGCTGAGACCAAACCCGCAGAACCGGCGAAGCCGACTGCCTCTCAGGCGAGCGGGTACGTCGGCTCGTCCGCATCTGCACTCGAGAGCGCACTCGGCGCACCGACATCCAAGAGCTATTCGCCGAGCTGCATGGGCGAAGGTGAGGACGGCATCTGGACGTATGACGGGTTTACCGTTTATACCTATAAAGAGGGCGGTTCGGAGACTGTCGAAGCAGTTCAATAAATTAGCAGTTAGTAATCGACGATACGGTTTTATGTTTCGCAGGGGAGGCCAGTGGCCTCCCTTTTTCGCGTTCTGCAGAGGTAAAATAAAAGGGCAGACCGGTGGTCTGCCCTATGGGAGATAAAATTCCCAATTACTGATTCATCAGAGAATGCGTCGCTGCGGTTTATTCGCTACCTGCTTCACGGCCTTGCACGGCACGCCGATGGCAAGCATACCTGCCGGTATATCCTCCGTCACAACGCTGCCTGCGCCGATGACGGCGTTATCACCGATGGTGACGCCCGGGCAAATCTGCACGCCCATGCCAATCCAGACGTTATTGCCGATGGTGACCGGCTTGGCATATTCCAGTCCGGCGTTGCGCTGTGCAACATCGAACGGATGGCCTGCGGTCGAGATACAGCAGTTCGGGCCGATGAACACATGGTCGCCGATGGTGACCGGCGCCGCGTCTAGAATCACAAGGTTATGGTTTGCATAAAATGCACGGCCGACACGCGTATGGCTGCCGTAATCGACAAAAAACGGCGGCTCAATGACGATATCGGGCGCACAGGCGCCTAAAATGGTATGCAGAAGGGCGTTTTTCTCCTCCTTCTGGGAGGAACGGAGTGTATTGTAATCCATGCACAGGTCGCTGGTCTGCGCACGCGCTTCGAGCAGCGCAGGGTCGCTGTTGGCGTCGTACAGCAGGCCGGAAGCGGCTTTTTCAAGTTCGGTCATCGTCAGGGTTCCTCCTTAATTCTGGTGGCGTACCAGTTCATAATCATCGCCGGAGCGGTAGTACGGACAGCTTTTGCCGGTCTGCATCAGGCGGTAAAATTCGTCCTCATCCAGATAGGCTTCGCATACATATTCATCCATTTCATCATCGTAGACGTTGTAGGCGCAGTCGTCACAGGTTCCGGTCATCGGTCAGCGCTCCTTTCGATTTGGTCGATTGCGGATTGCAGAATAGCCTCGGGGTCGTTGCCGCAGATGTCGAGACACTCCGCATAGATGAGTCTGGTCTCGCGGATACCGAAGTATTCTTCGGCCATAGCGGTCAAATAGTCGAAGCTGAACCGCGGGTCGTACGCGCCGCCTGCGGTGGTGATGTAGGTCAGACTGCGGGCGCGGCACAGGCCGCACGACTGTCCGTGGTCGTTGTAGGCGCTGACAATGCCGGTGACATAAATGTTCTCAATGTAGGTTTTCAGCTGTGCCGGAAAGCCCAGATCCCAGTAGGGAGCGGCAATGATGATATCGTCGGCATCAGCAAACTGGTGGGCATAATCGAACATCGGGTCGTGCCATTTGCCGCCGGCAATGAGCGATTCGCGGTGAGCAAGCCGTTCACGGTCGAGCGGGACAAGCGGCTGATCGTATATGTTCAGCTCAGTGACGTCGCTTATGCGTGCGAGATAGGCGCGCGCCAGCCGTGCCGTCCGCGACTCTTCCCGCGGACAGGCGTTGATGTAGAGTGTCATGGTATCCTTCCTTCTTCTTGTTCCTAACTATATAGTATAGCAGAAAAATGAGGAATTAGGAATTAGTAATTAGAAATTATTGTGAGGATGAAACCCATCCCTGCGGTACAGCTCAACAAATTAGCAGATTATTTTATGCTGTTTACCAGAGCCTGCCAAACTGCGGTATCGAAATTTTCATCCGCAATAAAGCAGTAGCTATACTGGCTATCCTTCCACTCGGTCGAGGTATAACCTGTCTCGGCATAGAGCAGTGCGTCCGTACCCTCGAGTTTCTCGCCGGAAACGGTGTGGTTCATACCTTCGAGCGCGTCTTCGCCTTTACCCATGCAGTATTTAAGTGTATGTCCTTCTGCGTCCGCATACACAACAACAGCCATGCCGAACTGATCGGATGCCGAATCGAACGCATAACCGTCCGGCAAGGTCTGCGGCAGCGCAAACGGGAAGGAGAGCGCAGCGGCAAGCGCGTCTGTCGTGTCGTAATCCTGCGGCGCAGCGGCTGTAACAGGCGGTTCCTTTCCCGCACCATCCGGATTTGCAGGCGTGCGATTCATCTGCGTAACAGCTGTGCCGCCGATAATCAGTACCAGACAAGCTGCAGCCGCTCCGTATCTTCTCCAGGCGGGCGGTTTGCGCACCGGCGGTTTATCCAGCGCATCATGCAGGCGCTGCTCGAGGTCAGAAGACGGATTGATATGCTCCATCAAACGGTTGTACTTATTCATCGAAATCATACGCCTCCTTCAGTGTCTCTTTGAGCATACTGCGTCCGCGGTGCAGCAGAGAACGCACGGTGCTCTCCTTCTGTCCGAGAATGCGTGCGATTTCCGCGGCAGAATACCCTTCATGGTAGAACGGATGAATGGGTTCGCGGTACTTGGGCGGCAGAGCACGCACAGCATCCCACACAAAGGCGAGGTTACTGTCTAACTCATCGCACGGATAGCTTTCCTCGAGTGCGTTCGTGTGCTTGAACCACGCCGAATTCAGCTTGTTTTTGCTCAGGTTGATGGCAACACGGAGCAGGGAATCAGTGAGACAGAGGTCGCGGCGGTAGTCAGCAGCACCTTATAAAAGAGTGAAGAGTGGTGATTTTCTCCACTCTTTCTCTTTTGCGGGTATACAGAAAAAGAGTGGAAAGTTCTTCACTCTCCACTCTTAAATCTTCACTCTGTGAAATCAGTCAGCCCAGTACTTCGCAACATGTGCCTTGGTAACCTCAGCGGCCTTCTTGATATTCTCCTCGTTGGAC
>NZ_BMQH01000022.1:0-17270 GCF_014648015.1 Butyricicoccus faecihominis | reverse complement strand
TCTCTTTCGGTGTTCGTTTCTTTACTGGCATTTTGCTTCCCTCCACGGTTATATCTCTATTTTACACCTTCGCAGAGGTTTACACAAAATTTGGGATGGCGTCCCTATTCCATTACGGACAAGGATCAAACCGCCTTTACTGTAACAGATACCTTTACGCTGGTAGGCTATTGGGACTATGATGAACTAATGCCTGTTCATTACATCAACATCAGCCGTGATTACGCAGATGACATCGAAGCGCAGGCAGTAAAAACAGGTTTACAGCCTTTCCGCACCGATTTGAATGTCATGCTGGCCTCCGGCACAAACATTCAAGGGCAGATGGAGCAGGTGGATACCGATCTTGGCTACACATGGGACAGCTATACCGATCCCAACAGCGTCCGGATCGGCGTCAACTGGGGATATACCTCATCCCAGCTGGAGTCGAAGCTTGATCCGGAACTTGTGATCGCCATAGCAGCTTTTTTGCTGCTGGTGATTTTCACTGGGTATCTTATCATCTATAACATTTTTCAGATCTCTGTTGCAGGGGATATCCGGTTTTACGGACTTCTGAAAACCATTGGCACAACGCCCCGGCAGCTCAAACGCATCATTCGCCAGCAGGCACTTCTGCTTTGTCTGATCGGCATTCCGGCGGGGCTGCTGCTGGGCTACGGCATCGGCGCTGTTTTGGTGCCTGTTGTCTTGCACTCCATCCAGTTGGATACAGGCATCACCACCATCAGCACTTCGCCTGTGATCTTCCTTGGGTCCATGCTGTTTGCCTTGTTGACGGTGCTTTTGTCCTGTTCTAAGCCCGGAAAAATGGCAGCCAAGGTCTCTCCGGTGGAGGCTACCAAATATACGGATGTGATGCAGACCAAGAAAAAACGGCGCAGCATCCGGGGAGCAAAGCTCCATCAGATGGCCTTTGCCAATCTGGGACGAAACAAGAAAAAGACGGTGCTGGTGGTGGTGTCTCTGGCACTGTCGGTGACACTGTTCAATGCGCTGTGTGCCTTTGTGGGCGGCTTCAGCATGGAGAAGTATGTATCCGCCATGACCTGCGCCGATTTTATCGTCAGCACGCCCGACTATTTCCGTTACAACCCGGCAGATGAATTCATCACGCCAGAACAAATCGAAGAGATCGCAGCAAACACAAAGGCCAGTCTTTCCGGCACGGGATATGCTGTGCGAAAACCCGCCTACCTGTGGATGACGGAGAATGCTCTGCGGCAGGACTATGCAAAGTACGAAAGCGCCGAGCAGTTGGACAGCCATATGAGCCGTCTGGAGCACCGGGGCAATATGGTGATGGGAGATACCAGAATCGAGGCTCTGGATAACAGTCTGTTTGACAAGCTGCAAGTATTCGACGGAGATATTTCTCCCATGTTGGAGCCGGACAATAACGCCATTGCCATTGCGGTTTCCTTAGATGACTACGGTAATCTGCCCAATCTTGAATACTACCCCAAGGTGGGAGACACGATCACCGTTACCTATGCGGACGATGTGAAATATATCGACAGCCGCACCGGGGAACTCACCGAAGATACACCGGAGGAGTACTTTCAGGCAAAATTGTATGGAGCCAGAGATGTAGAGTACACGGTCTGCGCCTTGGTAGAACTTCCGAATTCCATGAGTTATCGTTATAGTGGTATTGGATATGACGTAGTTTTGTCTGTGGACACCGCACAGAGGGACAGCGGTGGTGCAGCCATTCCGATGCTCTACCTGTTCGACACAGCGGACGAAGTTGACGAGGCCGAAGCAGAGCAATATCTATCGAAGCTCACTGCCGGTGAGTTTTCGCCCTTGATGTATGAAAGCAAGGCCACGGCTCGCTCTGAATTTGCTCAGTTCCGGCAGATGTTCTTTCTGATAGGTGGTATTCTCTGTGCTATCATCGGGCTGGTGGGACTCTTAAATTTCTTCAACGCCATGATGACCGGTATTCTTTCCCGCCGCCGTGAATTTGCTGTGCTTCAGGCTGTAGGAATGACGAACCGGCAGCTCAAAACCATGCTGATCTACGAGGGATTATTTTACGCAATGTCCTCCGTAGCGGCGGCCTTTATTCTGTCGCTGGCGGTGGGACCTCTTGCAGGAAAAATGCTGGGCAGTATGTTCTGGTTCTTTGAGTATCGATTCACCATTCTGCCTGTCCTGCTGACAATTCCGGTATTTCTTCTGCTGGGGTGGCTGATTCCTTGCATGATGTATGACAACGCAGCGAAATGCAGCGTTGTAGAGCAATTAAGGGATGCTCAATAACTGTTAAGCAAAAAACGGCCCTCTGCCAAGGAAAAGGCAGAGGGCTGAGTTTTAATCTAAGGGTTTACATTCAGTTACAGTTTTTAGATAAATTTCGGGGTTTCCGTTCAAAACAAGGTCTGCATATCCAATCGGGTCATTGTAGATCAGATAATCCAGTTCTGACCGCTGATACATATTGTCGGCAACCTCGTTTTCCACCGCAATCGTATCAATGGCAATCTTGCTGCCATCAAAAAATTTCAATTCCACACAAGCGGTATCCATGTTAAACTCACAAGAAATCAATCTATCCATAAGAAACCTCCATTTTGCAGGATGTTAGATCATCCCAAAATATTTGAATGCTTCTCGGATCGCTTTCTCTTTTTCCGGTGGGCACTGTGGCTGTCTGGAATCCTCGGACCTCGGCAAATTGTAATTCTTGCCAACTTCAATCCCACATTTCCTCTTAATCTGTGAGATATAAAGATTGGATACCTTTAACCCGCTATGCTCCAGCACATAGTCTTTGATCTGGGTGTAGGTTGCCCCATCCTGAAATTCGGACATATCCATATCTTCCAAAGAGAACTCAACCCGAATCTTTTTCGAGTCGACCTCGCCCTTGGAAAGCAAGACAACCGTCTCAACATGAAAAGTTCTCGGGAACAGATCGAACGCCCGTGCCTTCTCAAGCGTATAGCCTGCGCCGCACAGCTCCGCAACATCGCGCGCAAGCGTTGCCGGGTCGCATGAAACGTACACGACCTTAGGCGGCTGCATTTTAAGAATCGCGTCGCGTGCAGTCGCGTCCAGACCCTTGCGCGGCGGATCGACCACCAGCACATCAATACCGCGCTTGGCCAGCCGCTGCGCTGCCTGACCCGCATCCGCACAGAAGAACTCTGTGTTTTCCATGCCGTTGCGGAGCGCGTTGCGCTTGGCATTTTCGATGGCCTCCGGCACGATTTCCACGCCAATGGCAGTCTTTGCATGCTCGGCCAGCGCCAGCGTGATCGTACCCGCACCGCAATAGAGGTCAAGCACGGTCTCCTCGCCGGTCAAACCGGCGTAGTCCACCGCACACGCATACAGACGCTCGGCCTGCGCGTGGTTGACCTGATAAAACGCCTCGGGCGAGAGCAAAAACGTGTGTCCGCACAGGCGGTCCTCCAACATCGGTTCACCCCAGAGAACATCCGTCCTGTCACCCAGAATCACGTTGTCATCGCGCTGGTTGTGGTTGAGCAGAATACCCGTCAGCGACGGTGCTGCCGCGCGCAAACGCTCGACCAGCACGTCCAGTCCGGGCATTTTCTTGGTCGCAGAAATGAGCGTCAGCTGGCTTTCGCCGCTTTTTTCGCCCACACGAACATAAATATGGCGAATTGTGCCGCGCTTGCTCGCATAATCGTACGGCTTGACCGAAAATTCCGTCATCCATTCACGCACCACAGCGGCAATCTTATCTGCCGTCTCGGACTGGATCAGACACCTGTCCACCGGCACAATGTCGTGGCTGCGCGGACGGTAAAAGCCGGTAACGATGCTGCCCTCTTTGTCCCGTCCGACCGGATACTGCGCCTTATTGCGGTAATGCTCAGTCGTCGGCGCACCCGTAATGCCGAGCAGCTTTGCGCCGTCCTGACCGCCAATGCGCGTCAGCGCATCACGCACCTTTTTCTCCTTTGCACGCAGTTCTTCCCCGTAGGTGATGTGCTGATAACAGCAGCCGCCGCACTTGTCCGCCACCGGACATGCAGGCGCAATGCGCTGTCCCGACGGCACGATAATCTTCTCTACCCTGCCGAACGCCACATTTTTCGTCACCTTGACAATGCGGACATCGCACTGATCGCCAACTGCCGTACGCGGCACAAATACTGCCCGGCCTTCGATCTTCGCAAACCCCGTGCCGTCCGCTGTATAATCCGTAATCTGACAACGATACGTCTTATTCTTCTGCAAATCCATAAAAACCCCTCAATAGTGGAAAATTGAGAATGGAGAATGGAAAGTGAACTTCTCCCCTCAATTACTACTTCCTAATTACTAATTTTTATAATGGTATTATAGCACGAACTTCGGAGATACTGCAATCGAAAGGAGCGTGCAATTATGGCACAGGACAGGAAAAAACAGGTCTCCGGTGAGATTCCCTTTCATTTTATGCAGGAAATGGGACACAGTCCGCGGGCAATGGAGCAATTCTTCGATCTGCCGTATCAGGCGCGGCAGGTGCTGACCGATGCGGTATGTATCTCGGACGAGCCTGAGGAACGCCGCGAAACTGCCCTCAAGTCGCTTGCAAACGGCGGCGAAGGCTACTGCGAACGGTTCTGACCGCTTTTCCCGCTCGAACGGCTGTACTTTGCGGTGCAGCCGTTTTGCTGTATTCGCCAAAATACGCTGTCTTGACATCTTTTATTTCTAATCGCTTTTCATTGCGTTAGTGCATATTTGGTGGTAGAATAGATACTGAATTATTGTGTAAACAACTACTTATATATAATGTAATGGAGAATATTTATGTGGATCGCAGATCATTGGAAAGACTACGCCGTGCTCGACTGCGGCGGCGGTGAAAAAATTGAACGATGGGGCAATCAGATTCTGCAGCGCCCCGACCCGCAGGCTATCTGGCCGCGCGACAAGGACTGCAAAATCTGGAATAAGCCGAACGCTATCTATCATCGCTCGAACGCGGGCGGCGGCAAGTGGGAAATCCGCAAGCTGCCCGAGCAGTGGGCTATCCACTACGGTGATTTGACGTTCCAGCTCAAGCCGATGAGCTTCAAGCATACCGGTCTGTTCCCCGAACAGGCTGCCAACTGGGATTTTATCGACAAGATGATCCGTCACGCAGGCCGCCCGATCAACGTGCTCAACCTGTTCGCATACACCGGCGGAGCTACGCTTGCGGCGGCAAACGCCGGCGCGTCCGTCTGCCATGTTGACGCGTCCAAGGGCATGGTGCAGTGGGCCAAGGAGAACGCTGCGTCCTCCGGTCTGAGTGACCGCCCGATCCGCTGGATCGTGGACGACTGCAAAAAGTTCGTGCAGCGCGAGATCCGCCGCGGACGCAAGTACGACGCGATTATTATGGACCCGCCGAGCTACGGCCGCGGTCCGTCCGGCGAGACGTGGAAGATCGAGGAGGACGTTGCCGACTTCATTGACCTGACCATGGGCGTGCTGAGCGACAAGCCGCTGTTCGTGCTCATTTCCAGCTATTCCACCGGCCTTGCGCCGTCTGTGATGAGCTATCTGCTCGGCATCACCGCAGGCAAACGCGCCGCCGGCAAGATTGAGGCGCAGGAGCTTGGCCTGCCGGTCGAATCGACCGGTCTGGTGCTGCCGTGCGGCTCGTCGGCACGGTTTATCGCGGAAGAATAATAACCTTTTTTACCGAAGGACGAAAATAAATGAGTGAAATCATCAAAACCGAAAACCTGCAGTACGCCTACCCGGCCGAGGACGGACAGCTTTCCGTTCCTGTGCTAAAGGGCGTAAATCTTTCCATCCGGCGCGGCGAGTTCGTCGCGGTGCTCGGTCACAACGGCTCGGGCAAGAGTACGCTTGCCGGCTGCTTCAACGCGATCCGTCTGCCGACCGGCGGCGTATGCTACGTTGACATGATGGACACCCGCGACGAAAACAACACCTATGAGGTGCGCAAGACCGTCTCGATGGTATTCCAGAACCCGGACAACCAGCTTGTCGCCACCGTTGTTGAAGAAGATGTCGCATTTGCGCTGGAGAACATGGGCGTGCCGCCCGCAGAGATCCGCAAGCGCGTTGACGATGCACTGCGTGCCGTCGGCATGTACGAATACCGTGCACAGGCGCCGCACCGTCTGTCCGGCGGACAGAAGCAGCGAATCGCAATCGCAGGCGTTATCGCCATGATGCCGCGCTGCGTTGTACTCGATGAGCCGACCGCCATGCTCGACCCACAGGGCCGCCGTGAGGTCATGAATGTTGTCCGTGAGCTGAACCGCAAATTCGGCATCACCGTTATCCTTATCACCCACCACATGGACGAGGCCGTACAGGCGCAGCGTGTGGTTGTCATGCACAAGGGCAACGTGCTGATGGACGGCACTCCGCGCGAGATCTTCACGCAGGTGGACAAGCTGCGCGCGGCTTCCCTGACCGTACCGCAGACCATCGAAGTCCTGTACGACCTCGATCAGCAGGACGGCGAAAAGCTGCCGATCGACGCACTTTCGATCGAGGAATGTGCAGATATTCTCGAACAAGAATATTTGAATTGATTATCCGAAGGAGAATCTTATGTCAACCATACTTGAAACGAGGGGCTTGACGCACGTTTACGGCGCAGGCACCCCCTTTGAGCGTGTTGCGCTTGACCATGTTGACCTGAAAATCGAAAAAGGCGAAATTCTCGGTGTGATCGGTCACACCGGTTCGGGCAAGTCTACGCTCATTCAGCACTTGAACGGTCTGCTACAGCCGTCCGAAGGCGAGGTCCTGCTCGATGGCAAGTCCATCTGGGATGCCAAGGGCAAGTGCAGCCGCGAAACGCGCTTCCGCGTCGGTCTGGTGTTCCAGTATCCGGAATACCAGCTGTTCGAGGAGACCATCGCAAAGGATATCGCCTACGGCCCGACCAACATGAAGCTGCCGCAGGCCGAGATTGACGAGCGCGTGCGCGAATCCATGGCGGCAGTCGGCCTTGCACCCGAGCTTGCCGACCAGTCTCCGTTTGCGCTGTCCGGCGGTCAGAAGCGCCGTGTTGCCATCGCAGGCGTTATCGCGATGCGGCCGGATGTGCTCGTGCTCGATGAGCCGACCGCGGGCCTCGATCCGGCGGGCCGTGACGAGATTTTTGAGCTGGTCCGCAGCTACCACAAGCAGTCCGGCGCGACCATACTCATCGTGTCCCACTCGATGGAGGATATCGCACAGGTTGCCGACCGTCTGCTTGTGATGAATCACGCCAAGGTGCTGTTCTGCGACACGCCGCGCGAGGTTTTCTCGCACGCGGACGAGATCATTGCCGCAGGACTGGACATCCCGATGATCACCAAGGTCATGCTTGAGCTGAAAAAGCGCGGTCACGATGTTGATACCTCGGTCTACACCGTAGCGCAGGCAATGGATGCCCTGCGTGCCTGCAAGTGGAAGGAGGCTGCTCACGAATGCTGAAGGACATTACCCTCGGTCAGTTTTTTCCGGGCAACAGCGCGGTGCATCGTCTTGACCCGCGCGTAAAGATCGTGCTGACGGTGGCATTCATCGTGCTGCTGTTTCTCGCGCAAGGCCCGGTTTCCTATGCGCTGATCATCGCATTTCTTGCCGTTGTCATCGGTATTTCGCGTATTTCGCCCAAAATGGTGCTGCGCGGCCTCAAGCCGATCCTGTTCATCGTTATCTTCACAGCGGTGCTCAACCTGTTCTATACACCAGGCACCTACATTTTCCAGTGGCACTTCCTGCACATCAGTGTGGAAGGCGTTAAGCTGGCCATTTTCATGGTACTGCGCCTGATGCTGCTCATCATCGCAACATCCATGCTCACCTACACCACCTCACCGATTCAGCTGACCGACGGACTCGAGCGTCTGCTTTCTCCGCTCAAAAAGCTGCACGCGCCGGTGCATGAGCTGTCCATGATGATGTCGATCGCACTGCGCTTTATCCCAACCCTTATCGAAGAGACCGAGAAGATTATCTCGGCACAGAAGGCGCGCGGTGCAGATTTTGACTCCGGCAACCTGATTCAGCGTGCCAAGGCCATGATCCCGATTCTCGTGCCGCTGTTCATCTCGGCGTTCCGCCGTGCAGACGAACTCGCAACCGCCATGGAGTGCCGACTGTACCGCGGCGATGTTGGCCGTACCCGCATGCGCCAGCTGAAGATCGCCCGCGTAGATGTTTGCGCTTTATTGTGGGTTGCGGTTTTGTTCGCAGTTGTTATTATACTCAAGCATTTTGGCCTTTGATAATTGAAAATTGATAATGGAGAATTGCGGTATCGCATAAAGTGCGATTTATTATAATCGGCGCTTTTGCACCGCACCTTCATTTTCCATTTTTCCATTCTCAATTCTCCATTCACGACCCACTAAGAGTAACTGAAATGATGAAAAATATTGCAGTAGTGCTGTCTTACGACGGCACCCACTATAACGGCTGGCAGATTCAGAAAAACGGTCCTTCGATTCAGGAGAGTATGGAGGACGCGATTTTTCATCTGCTGAAGCAAAAAGTTCATGTTTCCGGTGTCGGACGCACGGATTCCGGCGTTCATGCCCGCCGGTATGTGGCAAACTTCCACGCAGACTGCACGATCCCGATGGACCGTCTGCCGTATGCGCTGAGCAGCTTTCTGCCCGAGGATATTGCGGTTTCCGGCGCAGTCGAGGTTCCCAAGGACTTCGATGCGCGCTTCAACTGCACCAAAAAGGAATACGCCTATTATCTGTTTCCTTCCACCCTGCGGGACCCGTTCCACGCGCGGTACGCGTATCGGTACAATTATCCGCTGGATATTACAAAAATGCAGGAAGGCGCACAGTATTTTGTCGGCAAGCAGGACTTTGCATCCGTGAGAAGTCAGGGCACACCGGTCAAGAGCACGGTTCGTACTATTTTCTGGTGCGAGGTGGAGCCGGTGGATGACCTCATCCGCATCCGCGTCTGCGGCGACGGCTTCCTGTACAACATGGTCCGCGCGATTGCAGGCACGCTGACGTATGTCGGCGGCGGCAAGCTAGCGCCCGAGCAGGTGCGCGACGTACTGCTCGCGTGCGACAGAGAGCAGGCCGGACCGACCCTGCCTGCCTGCGGTCTGTTCATGAACCGCCTGTGGTACGACGATACACCCGAACTGGACAGATTCCGCCTGTCGGACTGACAGATTTCAAGTTTTATTCACATTTTCACCCATTAAACACGCTACAATAAGGAGGCGGGATTTCATGAGCGAACAGAACCCAAAGCAGAATATCATCCGCTTTCCGCTCTCCAGGCGGGAGCGCCGTCAGCGCCTGCTCGACAGCAAGGACGCGCGTATCCGCACGACCGCTCTGCTCCGCATGCTCTGCGGCTGGGCTCTGGTGCTGGGAACAGCCCTGTTCCTGATCGCCAACTACCGTATTTTTACGCCGACCTCGCTGCGCACGCTCGGCAGCTATATTGCGGCCGGTATTCGCTCGCATGACGGCGATATCACCACCATCAACTACGAAAACGAGACCTTCAGCGACGGTGCGCTGTTTGAATCCGGTCTGGCGTACGCGGACAGTGACGCGCTGTTCCTGTCCCGCGCGGGCAGCATGACCACGCTGCGCTATTCGCTCGGCTACTCCGATCCCGCGGTGGAAAGCAGCACGAATCATGTGCTCGTGTACGACCGCGGCGGCGTCAAAGCCGCACTGGTCGGCTCAGCAGGCGCTGTCGCGGAGCTGGAGCTGGAATCCACCATTCTGAACGGTTCGATCGGCCGCAGCGGCCGTTTCGTGCTCACCACCAATGAGCACGGCTACCGTACCGCCGCTGCCGTTTACGACACCGCAGGAAAAGAGGTTTTCAAATACCGCGCTTCGGAATACTATATTGTATCCGCTGTGCTCTCGCCGGACTGCAATACGCTCGGCATTCTCGCCTTCCGGCAGAACGGCGTAACGCTCGAATCCCATGTGCTGTTCTTTGATGTGTCCTCCGGCAAGCAGATTTCGGACACCGCACTGACTGACGCGCTCGGTGTAACGCTCACTTATTCCGAGAACAACGCCGCGATCGCGCTGTGCGATACCGGCCTGTATCATGTCACCCGCAGAGGCACGGTCGATGTGCTGCTCGAGCTCAGCTCGCAGGATCTGATCGCCACTGCCTCTCAGGGCAGTACGATGGCTGTCGCTGTGCGCTCCTACCTGAACGATGCACGCAGCGACCTCTATACCGTCCGCAACGGCAGTCTGCACGGTCCGTTCGCACTGACCGAGGAGCCGACGGCGCTTGCCGTCTCCAACGCCGGTACGGCGGTGCTGTCTGCGTCCGGCGTTACGGTCTACAACACCTCCGCCGAGCCGCAGTGGCACAACGATGATGCTGTCGGCGCACGCCGTGTGCTCATGACCGATGACGGTACGGTTTTCCTGCTCTACAACCGCAACGCGCGTATCTTTACCGCGCATTCCGAACGATCCGAGGAAGTGCATGCAGATAACTGATATCAACGATATGATTTCCACAGCGGCGCAGCTGCTCAACGCGCCTGACCTGATCCTCATTGCCGTGCTGCTGGCCAACGTGTGGCTCGGTGCCCGACGGGGACTGGTCGGTGCGCTGTACGGCGTGCTCGGCCGCATCGGCATGATCGCCGCGTCGGTCGCCGCAGCCAAGTATACCGCACCGTATATCGCGCAGTGGGTGGTCGTGCCGGCAGTCGGTCAGCTGTTTGAAAAGCAGGCCGCACTTAAAACCGCCGAAGGCGTGCTGGACGGTCTGCGGCAGAGCGTCACCGAAGCGGCTGTCGGCATGTCGGAGAGCATCGCGTTCTCCATGCTTGTGGTGCTGTTCAGCGTTCTGTTCGGACGGCTCATCTGGATTTTCGGCCGCAGCCTCAAGCTCATTGTGCGGCGTACACCGCTCAGCGCACTCGATTCTGCAGGCGGCGCACTCATCGGCTTTGTAACCGGCGTTGCATTCGTCTGCATCCTGCTGATCGTGCTGCAGTGGCTGTTCCCGATCACCTACACATCGCTCGGCTATCTCTCGCCGGAGCGTGTCAAGCATACGCTGCTGCTCAAACAGCTAGTGGATGTTTTACCAATCGCCATTTAATGGAGAACACCTTAATTCTCCATTTTCTATTACCAATTCTCAATTCCTAAAAGGAGTTTAACCTATGAATATGCCAATGTGCTCGCGGTGCAAGAAAAACATCGCGGTGGTGTTCATCACCAAAATCGAGGGACCGGATAAGACCACCCAGGAGGGTCTGTGCCTCAAATGTGCACGCGAACTGGGTGTCAAGCCGCTCGACAACATCATGGAGCAAATGGGTATCACTGAGGACGACCTCGAAGCGCTCTCCGGTGAGATCGGCTCCCTGTCTGACCTGAACGATCTGGTTCCCGCCGGTTCGGACGGCACGGACGACGACGCACCCCACGAGACCGACCCGGTCGCTGCCGGCACTCTGCCGGGGCAGCCCGCAGGCGGCTCTCAGGAGGAGACCCGCACCCGTTCTTCCCGCAAGGAGGACAAAAAGCGCAAATATCTGAACAATTACTGCGAGAACCTGACCCAAAAGGCCGCAGAAGGCCGCATTGACCACATCGTGGGCCGCGACCGCGAGACCGACCGCGTCATTCAGATTTTGAACCGCCGCCAGAAGAACAACCCGTGCCTGATTGGCGAACCCGGTGTCGGCAAGACCGCCGTTGCCGAGGGTCTGGCAGTCCGCATCAACGAGGGCCGCATTCCGTTCAAGATGCGCAACAAGGAGGTCCATCTGCTCGACCTGACCGCTCTCGTGGCGGGCACGCAGTTCCGCGGCCAGTTTGAGAGCCGCATGAAGGGCCTGATCGACGAGGTAAAGCGTATCGGCAACATCATCCTTGTCATCGACGAGGTGCACAACATTGTCGGCACCGGCGATTCCGAAGGCTCGATGAACGCCGCAAACATCCTCAAGCCTGCCCTCGCCCGCGGTGACATTCAGGTGATCGGCGCGACCACGCTCAAGGAGTACCGCAAGTATATCGAGAAGGACGCTGCGCTCGAGCGCCGTTTCCAGCCGGTCTACATCGGTGAGCCGTCGGTTGCCGAGACCACCGAGATTTTGAAGGGTATCCGCTCGTACTACGAAACCTTCCACGGCGTTACTGTTTCCGATGAGATGTGCCGCCGTGCCGCTGAGATGAGCGAACGCTATATCACCGACCGTTTTCTGCCGGATAAGGCCATCGACCTGATCGACGAGGCGTGCTCGCGCCTCAATCTGGATTCTCCGCAGCTGTCCGAGATTCCCGAGCTGCAGAACGAGCTTGAGCGCCTGCAGGCACAGCTTGACGAGCTGACCCAGTCCTCTGCCCGCGCCGAGGAGGAGGAGGAGACCTACGCCAAGATCGCCACCTGCCGCAGCCGCATTCTGCAGGTGGAGGCACAGCTGCACGAGCTGCTGACCAAGCCTGCACCGCAGGTTGACGAGCAGCTTCTGGCTGAGGTGATCGAAATCTGGACCGGCATTCCGGCATCCAAGGTAGCGGCGCAGGAGTCCGCACGCCTGCGCGATATGGAATCCCGCCTGAAATCGCACGTTATCGGTCAGGACGAAGCCGTAGACGCGGTCTGCGCGTCCATCCGCCGCAACCGCGCGGGCATCAGTCCCAAGCGCAAGCCGGCATCCTTCCTGTTCGTCGGCCCGACCGGCGTCGGCAAGACCGAGCTGGTCAAGCAGCTTGCTCTCGACCTGTTCGACTCGCCGGATGCGCTTGTGCGTCTTGATATGTCCGAATATATGGAAAAGCACACGGTTTCCCGCCTGATTGGTTCCCCTCCGGGATACGTCGGCTACGATGAAGCCGGTCAGCTGACCGAGAAGATTCGCCGCCGTCCGTACTCTGTCGTTCTGTTCGACGAGATTGAGAAGGCGCATCCGGATGTGCTCAATTCTCTGCTGCAGATTCTGGATGACGGCCGTCTGACCGACGCGCAGGGCCGCGTTGTCAGCTTCGAGAACACGGTCATCGTTATGACCTCGAACGCCGGTTCGCAGTCCAATAACACGCCTGCAGGCTTCGGCCGCACCGTGTCTCAGATGAGCAAGGATCGCGTGATGAAGGCTCTTGAAGAAATCATGCGTCCGGAGTTTCTCAACCGCATTGACGAGATTATTGCGTTCAACCAGCTGTCCGAGGATAACTTCCGCCATATCGCAGAGATCATGCTCGGTGAGCTGCGCACCACGCTCGCAGACAAGGATATCCGCCTGACGTGGGACGACAGCCTGCTCGGCCTGCTCACCGAGAAGTCCTACTCGGTCAAGTACGGCGCCCGCAATCTGCGCCGCCTGATCGAAAAGGAAATCGAAAATCCGCTAGCCACCGCCATCGTCACCGGTGATAAGCCGCTGATAGGCGCTCACCTGTCCGCTGTGGACGGCAAGGTAAAACTGGATACCATCTAACACGCGAAAACCGCCTGAACAGGCGGTTTTCTTTTGCACGCAGATTGACAATTCCTGTCGAATACGGTATAATCGTGTAAATTATTGGAGGTGTTATTTATGGATTTCAGCGATTCCTCGACTTTCTCCACCGCATCCGGCAAGGACTATCATTACGTTGTTCTGCAGGTTACTTTGAAGGAAAAATTTCTCGGCACCGGTTCCGGCAACCTGACCGAACTGGAAGAAGCGATTAACCATCAAGCGCAAAAGGGTTATCGCCTGCACACGATTACTACATCGAACGGCGGCAGCAAAGGTCTGATGGGCGGCGACCGCATTCAGGCAACCATGGTATTCGAAAAAGTTATTTAATAAAGTAAAAACCGCTCTTTCGAGCGGTTTTTTGTTATTTATCGGCAAATTGGAACCAGAACTTCGGTCCGATTTCGGTATTCTCCGCTCCGCAGACATAGCCATGCAGATCGAACACGGTCTTCGCGATCGACAGTCCCAGTCCGTCGCCTTTTGCGCTGCGCGATGGATCGGCCTGATAATACGCCTCCCACAGCCGCGGCAGCGCGTCCGCCGGAATGGCGTCGCCGGTGTTCGTCACCGAGAGCACACCGTCCACGAGGTGCACCGTGATGCAGCCGCCCTCGGATGTATGCTGCACGGCGTTCTCGAGCAGGGCATCCAGCGCCCGCGTGAGCAGCGCCCGGTCGGCGCTCACCTCAGATTCGCCCTGTGCCGCAAATTCGGTGCGGATGGTGGAATCGGTCGGCAGAGCCGCCTGCAGGCGCTCCTGCGCCAATTCTGCCAGAGAGAACGCCGTTCGCCGCAGAGCTTTTGCGCCGGTCTCCAGTCTCGACAGTTCGAGCATCTGCCGCACACTGCCGTCCATCCGCTGCGCCTGCTGCTGAATGACACCCAGATAGTGTGCCTGCTTTTCCGGTGCAAGGTTGTCGCCAAGCAGCTCGGCGGTGGCGCTGAGTACGGAGAGCGGCGTTTTCAGCTCGTGCGCGAGCGCGGCTGTCGTTTCACGGCGTACCTGCTCGATGCGCTCCTGCCTGCGCCAGACGCGCAGCTGCGCACCGGACAGCACTGCCGCGCAGAATAGCGCCAGCACCAGACTGAACGCCCATACGGGAATCAGTACCGGCAGCAAGGCTTTGAGCGGATATCCTTCCGCCGCATAGGACACCAGCACAGCGCCGCTTTCCGCAAACGGACAATATCTGATCGTCCGCCGGTACGTTCGCACGAGCCACAGCTTCTCGACCGTTTGGCTGCTGTTTGTGCGGCTCGGGTATTCTGCCCATTCCCGCAGCGCCTGCCGCGCGGGCGAGGACAGGGATTCCGCAATCTGTTCGGTCGTGGCGCCGTTCGGTCCGGGGCACACCAAGCGACTATAACTCATGGTTTTCAGCGTCAGACCTTTCACCTGCTCCGCGTCATATGCGCATTCAATCGTGCGCACCTCTCCGGTCGGCTCCCAAGTGCCGCTCTTGGTCGGCTCGATCGTGATGGATTTCAGATAGGCGTCATCGCGGTATCCGGGCACGCTGTCCGCCCACGCCTCAAAGGTCATCTTCGGCAGCGATTCTATTTTCGACTCGCCTGTGCCCGCACCCGCAAGAACCGCCTCGCACACCTCGCGCGGCTGACCGCTCATATCCACGCGGTACAGGTTGTCTCCCTCGATCAACTCAAGCCACCAGCGGTTGCTTTGCAGAACTTTGCCGGATTTCAGGTCGGTGATAGCGGTCTCGATGATCTGCAGATTGGGCGGGTCTGCGCTGTCCGCCATGAATACCGGCTTGCTCAATCGTCTGCGCAGTTCCGTCTCGTCCGTCGTGTCATAGCTCGAGGGATCAAGCAAAAAATCGGTATCCTCTCCCATCAGCTTGTCCGATTTGCTTTCCATTTCCGCCAGCATGAGCTTTGCACGCTGCTGCGACAGCAGGACGGTGAACACCGCCATCACTGCCAGCCAGAATGCAAGGAAGCCCGCGCCGATTCGTGTGAAAAAGCTCCAAAAGGTTCTACGTTTGGTTTTCATCTCCGTCCACCTCCAGCTTGTAGCCGCGCTTCACCACGGTTTTGATGCAGTCCGCGTGCGGACCGAGTGCGCGGCGCAGCTTTTTGATGTGCCCGTCGATCACGCGGTCCGTGCCGTCAAAATCCCAGCCCCACGCAAGATTAAGCAGCTCATCTCGAGTAAGCACGCGGTTTTTGCGCTCCATCAGCGCCCGCAGCAAAGCAAATTCCTTGGGCGGCAGGTCAATGCGCCTGTCGTTCGCTGTGACAATCCCCCGTTCCGGGTCGAGTGACAGGGTACCCGCTGTCAACGTATTTCCGGCATTCAAGCCCCGCGCTCGCCGCAGAAGCGCCAGCGCCTTGGCGTACAGCACCGCCAGCGAAAACGGCTTGACCACATAATCGTCCGCACCGAGGCCGTAGCCGTGCAGCTTGTCCTGCTCGTCCTCGCGCGCCGTGACGAACAGAATGGGCGCGTCTCCCTGCTGCCGTGCTGCGCGGCACAGCGCGAAGCCATCCGTGCCCGGCAGCATGATGTCAAGCAGCAGCAGGTCGAACCGCCGGGTCTCGATCAGGTGCAGCGCCGTGTCGCCGTCCGGCGCAGACACAACCGTGAAATCGCCGCCGCTCTTTGCGGTGAAGTAGTCGGTCAGCACCTCACGCATGGCCTGCTCATCCTCGGCCAGTAAGATCGTTGCTTTCATGCTCTCTCCCTCCTTTGATTACAGTATAGCATGACCATCTGCCCTTTTGATGTTCTTTGCAAATTTGGCCAAAAAAAGTTTTTCAAAAAAATTTGAAAAAAGATGTTGACATTATAGGGTTTTATTGATATACTAAATAAGCGTCAGAAAGACCCGCGGGTGTAGTTCAATGGTAGAATGTCAGCCTTCCAAGCTGAACACGTGGGTTCGATTCCCATCACCCGCTCCATTTTCTTCGAATGGGTTTGTCGGAATTGATATGCGCCAGTAGCTCAGCCGGATAGAGCAACTGCCTTCTAAGCAGTAGGCCGGGGGTTCGAATCCCTCCTGGCGTGCCATTTCCGTCGGCTGCAAACTTTATATGGTGGGTATAGCTCAGTTGGTTAGAGCATCGGATTGTGGTTCCGAGGGTCGAGGGTTCGAGTCCCTTTACCCACCCCATATAACCCTGTGACGCGCTGCGAACGCAGCGCGTTATCTTTAGGGTAACGCTGTTTCGAGCAAACGAATACGGGGGCGTCGCCAAGCGGTAAGGCATCGGCCTTTGACGCCGACATTCGCTGGTTCGAATCCAGCCGTCCCTGCCATTACGGCAGATTTTGAATCCTTGGATTCGAAAGGCGGCTCTTGGCAATATGTCGGTGGCATATTGTAACCGCCGTGGCTTTTGCCGCAGCAAAAGCGAATCCAGCCGTCCCTGCCATTACGGCATACGACTTAATTTCATACTCAGCGCAAAACTTTTTTGACCTGACCCAGTAGCTCAGTCGGCAGAGCACCTGCCTTTTAAGCAGGGTGTCCGGGGTTCGAATCCCCGCTGGGTCACCAAAATGGAAGTTTAGCTCAGCTGGGAGAGCATCTGCCTTACAAGCAGAGGGTCACAGGTTCGAGCCCTGTAACTTCCACCATCAAGCACTTACGAAAGTAAGTGCTTTTTCTTTTTCTCTATTGCAGCTGGGTTCGTCATCTACCAACCGGCAGAGGGTCACAGGTTCGAGCCCTGTAACTTCCACCATCAAGCACTTACGAAAGTAAGTGCTTTTTCTTTGCCTTTTTGCAGCCGGGTTCGTCATGTACCAACCGGCAGAGGGTCACAGGTTCGAGCCCTGTAACTTCCACCATCAAGCACT
>NZ_BMQH01000021.1:24207-24675 GCF_014648015.1 Butyricicoccus faecihominis | reverse complement strand
GATATGCTGGAAAAATACTGCGAAAAGCAGGGATGGGAGGTTGTGGCAGTCTATCAGGACGATGGCTTCACAGGTCTTAATATGGAGCGTCCTGATTTACAGAGAATGTTGAGAGCCATTGAGCGCAGGCAAATCAACCTTGTCATCACGAAAGACCTCAGCCGACTGGGGCGGAACTATCTGCAAACCGGGCATTTGATTGAGGACTTTTTCCCAAGAAACGGTGTCCGCTATATCGCCATGAATGACGGTATCGACACCCTGCGGGATAACAACGATATTGCCCCGTTCAAGAATATCCTGAACGAGATGTACAGCAAGGATATTTCCAAGAAAGTCCATTCCTCTTATCTTCTGAAAGCGCAGAAAGGACAGTTTACCGGGTGTCTTGCCCCGTTTGGGTATCGGAAAGACCCGGAGGACAAAAACCATCTGCTCATTGACGAGGAAACCGCCCCGATTGTGCGA
>NZ_BMQH01000021.1:0-24197 GCF_014648015.1 Butyricicoccus faecihominis | reverse complement strand
TATATCCGCAGACGGCTGGAGGAAGAAAAAATCCCCTGCCCCACATGGTGGAACCGGGAACGGGGGCTTCGCAATACCCGCACCAAATGGGAAAAGAAAGACCCAGAAAAAGGACGGTATATGTGGGACTTCTCCGTTATCAAAGACCTTTTGATGAATCCCGTCTACACCGGGGCGATTGCTTCCCAGAAAAAGGACTACCGTTTCAAAATCGGCACGATTGGGGAAAAGAAGCCGGAGGACTGGATTGTAGTGGAGGGACAGCATGAACCGCTGATTGACCGCATGAGCTTTGACATTGTGCAGAACAAGCTGAAATCCCGCCAGCGTCCGGGGCAGACCAATGAAATCAGCCTGTTTGCCGGACTGATAAAATGCGGCGAGTGTGGGAAGTCGCTGACGATACGCTATACAAACGCAAAACATCCCCAGCAGATTTATTCCTGCAAGACCTACAATGCCTTTGGAAAGAACCACTGCACCCAGCACCGGATTGACTATGACACCCTTTACAGCCATGTGCTGCGAAAAATCCGGGAATGTGCCAGAGCTGCCCTGATGGACGGGAAAGCGGTTGCCGACCGCCTGACTAATACCTGTGAAGCCGAGCAGCGGGAACAGCGGGAAGCAATGGAACGCTCCCTTACAAGGGACGAGGAACGGATTGAGGTTCTGGATAAAATGGTCATGCGGCTTTATGAGGATATGATTGCAGGGCGTATCAGTGAGCAGAATTTCAACACCATGCTGGAAAAGACACAGACCGAGCAGACGGAGCTTAAAGCAAAAGTGTCCGAGGGCAGGAAGCGGCTGTCCGATGAAGCCCAGCTTGCCAATGATGCAAAACAATGGGTGGAAGCCATTCAGGAATACGCCAACATCACAGAGCTGGACGCAGCCACCCTTAACCGCTTAATCAAAGAAATCGTCGTGCATGAGCGCATTGACGAAGATAAAACAAGACACATTTCTATCGAAATTCATTTTAATCTCAAACCCATCCCGGAGGTGGAACAGGTCACTGCCTGACCTGTCCCGCCGGGACGGTTCTCTTAAAAATACCATATAGATTTTTTGTACGCCGCCGCCCGCCATCGAGCAGAGTTTTACACCTAATTGGGGATAAAACAGCTCATGGCTGGCGGCGGTGTTGCCCTCATCGGCACCACCCTTGTACCTCTGCTCTCCGGACTGTTCGGTTAATCACAAAACAAGGAGGTAATCGCCTTTGGACAGCATACTCCAACAGATCACAGACTGGCTGAAAGAAATGCTCGTTTCAGCTATTATGGGAAATCTGTCGGGGATGTTTGAGTCCGTCAACAACCAGGTTGGCGAGATAGCAACCTCCGTTGGCATGACCCCGGCGAATTTTTCGCCGGGTGTCTTTGCCATGGTACGAAACATCTCCGAGTCAGTGATTATCCCAATCGCAGGCTTGATTCTGACCTTCATTGCCTGTTATGAGCTAATTCAGATGATTATTGACCACAACAATCTGGCAAATTTTGAAACCTGGATCTTCTTCAAATGGGTGTTCAAGACTTTTGTTGCGGTCATGTTAATCACAAACACATTCAATATCACGATGGCTGTGTTTGATGTGACACAGCACGTTATAAACGCAAGCGCCGGTATCATATCCGGAAATACTGCCATAGATGCTTCGGCATTGGAAACAATGGAAGAAACGCTGATGGCAATGGATTTGGGTCCTTTGCTCGGCTTGTTCCTGCAATCCTTTATCGTGCAGGTCACGATGTCCGCTTTGGCAATCATCATCTTTGTGATCGTCTACGGTCGAATGATTGAAATTTATCTGATGGTCAGCCTTGCCCCGATTCCGCTTTCCACTTTTGGAAACAGAGAACAGAGCAATATCGGACAGAATTATCTGCGTTCGCTGTTTGCAATCGGATTCCAGGGATTCCTGATTATGATCTGCGTGGGCATTTATGCGGTGCTGATTCAGTCTATCGCATTCAGTGATGACATCATCGGTTCTATCTGGGGTGTTATGGGCTACACCGTCCTTTTGTGCTTCACCCTGTTTAAGACTGGTTCGCTTGCGAAGGGTGTATTCAGCGCTCACTAAGGGAAGGAGGAAATTGTTTGGCAGCGTATATTCCCGTACCTCGTGACCTGACGAGGGTAAAAACAAAAGTGTTCTTCAATCTGACGAAACGGCAGTTACTTTGCTTTGGTGCGGCGGCGCTCATCGGAGTGCCGATTTTCTTTCTGGTCAAAGCAACCGGAAATGTGAGCCTTGCAGCACTGTCCATGATGATCGTCATGTTACCGTTGTTCTTTCTGGCAATGTATGAAAAGGATAGTCAGCCGTTGGAAGTGGTTGTAGAACACTTCATTCAGACCAAATTCGTTCGTCCCAAGGTTCGCCCTTATCAGACGGACAACTATTATGACGCTTTGATGCGTCAGTACAAACTGGAAAAGGAGGTTGAACGAATTGTTTTTCAAAAAGAAGCCACAGGCAAGAAACATCAAAATGCCTGCAAATCTGAATCGGAAGCAGCAGCGAGAAATTAAAGCTGTTGTGGAACGGGCAAAGAAGGACAACGGTATTCCGCAGACTGCACAGCAGTCCATTCCCTTTCAGAGAATGTTCCCGGATGGCATCTGCCGTGTCACTGACAGTTATTACACCAAGACCATTCAGTTTCAGGACATCAACTATCAGCTGGCACAGCAGGAAGATAAGACTGCCATCTTCGATGAGTGGTGCAGTTTCCTGAATTTCTTTGACAGCTCCATTCACTTTGAGCTTTCCTTTATGAACCTGAGTACCGATGCTGAAAGCTTTGAAAAGAGTATCCGTATCCCGTTCAAGAAGGACAGCTTCAATCCCGTCCGTGCCGAGTATAGCCAGATGCTGAAAAAGCAGTTGGCGCAGGGCAACAACGGCTTGACCAAAACCAAGTACCTGACATTCGGCATTGAAGCCGAATCCATGCGGCAGGCAAAGCCGAGACTCAACCATATCGAAAACGATCTGCTCAATAACTTTCGGCGTTTGGGTGTCATTGCCACTACCATGAACGGCAAAGAGCGGCTGCATCTGATGCACTCTATGTTCCACATGGGTGATAATGATAAGTTCTTCTTCGATTGGAAGTATCTTGTGGAATCCGGGCTGTCCGTAAAGGACTTCATTGCTCCGACGGCGTTTGCCTTTAAGACCAACCGCACCTTCCAGATGGGCAGTATCTTCGGTTCGATGTCTTATCTGGCAATTACGGCATCAGACCTGTCTGATCGTATGCTGGCGGATTTTCTGGATATGGAATCCACGCAGATCGTGACCATGCACATCCAGTCGGTTGACCAGACTGCGGCGATTAAGACCATCAAGAGAATCATCACCGAGCTTGACCGTTCCAAAATCGAGGAACAGAAAAAGGCTGTGCGTTCTGGCTATGACATGGACATTATCCCATCTGACCTTGCTACCTATGGTAAAGATGCGAAGTCACTTCTGAAAGAATTGCAGAGCCAGAATGAGCGAATGTTCATGGTGACATTTCTGGTGCTGAACACCGGGCGCACCGAGCAGGAACTGGAGAACAATGTGTTCCAGGCACAGAGCATCGCCCAGAAGCATAACTGCAATCTGCGTCGTTTGGATTTTCAGCAGGAATCCGGACTGATGAGCAGCCTGCCTTTGGCACAAAACCTGATTGAGATTCGTCGTGGCCTGACTACCAGTTCCACGGCTATTTTTGTGCCTTTCACCACGCAGGAGCTGTTCCAGAATGGTGGAGAAACGCTCTATTACGGGCTGAATGCTCTGTCGAACAACCTTATCATGGTGGACAGAAAGAAGCTCAAGAACCCCAACGGACTGATTCTGGGTACTCCCGGTTCCGGTAAATCCTTTTCCGCAAAGCGTGAAATCACCAATGCGTTCCTGGTTACGGATGACGATATTATCATCTGCGACCCCGAAGCGGAATATGCGGCTCTGGTTCACAAGTTCAATGGTCAGGTGGTAAAAATCAGCTCCTCCAGTACCAACTATATCAACCCTATGGACATCAACCTGAACTACTCTGAGGATGACAACCCGGTAGCACTGAAAGCTGATTTTATCCTGTCCCTCTGTGAGTTGATTATGGGCAGTAAGGATGGCTTGCAGCCTATCGAAAAGACGGTTATCGACCGTTGTGTGCATCAGATTTACCAGAGATATTTCGACAATCCTGCCCCTGAGAATATGCCGATCCTTGAGGATTTGTATGATGCCCTTCTGAAACAGGACGAAAAGGAAGCCCACCATGTAGCGACCGCCTTGGAAATCTATGTTAAGGGTTCTCTGAAACTGTTTAACAACAGAACCAATGTGGATATTCAGAATCGTCTGGTGTGCTTCGACATTAAGGAGCTGGGCAATCAGCTGAAAAAAATCGGTATGCTGATCGTTCAGGATCAGGTCTGGGGGCGTGTAACTGCCAACCGTTCTGCCGGTAAATCGACCAGATATTATATTGACGAGTTCCATCTGCTTCTGAAGGAAGAACAGACGGCAACCTATTCCGTAGAAATCTGGAAGCGATTCCGTAAATGGGGCGGCTTGCCGACCGGTATTACTCAGAATGTCAAAGACCTGCTTCGTTCCCCGGAGATTGCCAACATCCTCGAAAACTCTGATTTCATCTATATGCTGAATCAGGCAAGCGATGACCGAAGTATTCTGGCACAGCGGTTGAACATTTCGCCGCATCAGCTGTCCTATGTAACCAACTCCGGTGAGGGCGAAGGACTTCTGTTCTATGGCAATGTGATTCTGCCGTTCATTGACCGATTCCCGACAGATCTGGAACTGTATCGCATTATGACCACGAAGTTAAACGAGGTGGCACAGGAAAAGGAGGCGTAATGTATGGCGAAAAGACCTACACGACTCCGTTTTACCGAAGATGACCTTGCAGATTCTCATGTGAAGAAAGCTGCCGACCGTGCAGATAAGGCGGTTGATAGGGCTGAAAAAGCGGCAGACAAATTGGCTTCTAAAAAGGCAAAGCCGAAGCTAAAGCTGGAAACAGATGCAGCCGGTTCCCGTAAAGCAAAGCTCCGTTTTGAAAAAGCGGAGTTTACGGAAATCGAGCGCCCATCTGTGGCAAAGCACATGGCAAGCCGTGGTGCCGCAGTCACGCTCACATCCAAAGCACATCGGGCGGTGTCAGAATATGAGGATGATAATATCGGCGTTCAGGCTGTGCAGGAAACGACCAAGGCTGTTGAATCCACTGTCTATACCGTCGATCATGCCGTTTACAGTCACAAGCTGAAAGCCTACGACAAGGCGGAAAAGCTGGTTGAGAAGTCAGATAAAGCAAATGTAAATGCCCTGTATGAGAAGTTCAAAAAGGACAACCCCGATGCCGGTTCCAATCCCTTTTCCCGTTGGCAACAGAAAAGGGCAATCAAGAAAGAATATGCTGCCGCCAAAGCCGGTAAGAATACCGCTTCGACAACGGCTTCTGCATCTAAGGGTGCAGGCAAGGCAACGGGCAAAGCAGCTCAGGGAGCCAAGAACATCACAGAAAGAGTAACGGAGTTCTGCACCACACACTCTAAAACGATTCTGTTTGTTTTGATTGCCGGACTGCTTTTTATGATACTCTCAGGGATGTTCTCGTCTTGTTCGGCTATGTTCCAAGGCGGCACACAGATCATTCTGGGAACTTCTTTTACTGCAAAAGAGGAAGATATTATTGGTGCGGACAATGATTACAAGGCTTTGGAAGCTGCGCTCCGCAATAAAATCAATAATATCGAGCGTACTCATAGCGGATATGACGAGTACCGGTATGACCTTGATGAAATCAACCACAATCCTTATGAGCTGGCGGCGTATTTGACGGTGAAGTTTGAGGATTACACCAGAGATGAGGTGCAGGCTACCCTGCAATGGCTATTTGAGCAACAATATGAGCTGACCCTGACGGAAGTAGTAGAGATTCGTACACGAACAACATCTTCTACTGATCCCGAAACGGGAGAGACAACAACAGAGGAAGAAGATTACGAATATTATATTCTGAATGTGAAGCTCAGAAATAAGGGCTTGAACAGTGTGATTTCAAATTCCGGCTTGTCGGAAGATGATATGGAGCGATATAGAATTTTGCTTCAGACAAGGGGCAACAGACCGGATATTTTCGGAAATGACATTTACGCCACCCCTGGCGGCGAGTACACCGATTATGATATTCCGGGCGAAGCGCTGACAGACACAAGATTTGCCAATATGATTCGGGAAGCTGAAAAATATCTGGGATACCCGTATGTGTGGGGCGGCAGCAGCCCGTCTACCTCCTTTGACTGCTCCGGATTTGTTTCCTATGTAATCAATCACTGCGGAAACGGTTGGAGTGTTGGTCGTTTGACCGCAAACGGTTTGATGGGCGTATGCGACATTATCCCGAAAAGCTCTGCCAAACCGGGAGATTTGATTTTCTTCCAAGGCACTTATGATACCTCCGGTGCATCACACGTTGGTATCTATGTTGGCAATGGTATGATGATCCACTGCGGAAACCCCATTTCCTACGCTTCTATCGAATCGAATTACTGGCAACAGCATTTTTACTGCTTCGGCAGAATCAGAAACTAAAGGAGGGATGGCGATTGAGTGCCAAGTTAGACAGAATAGGTGCAGACCTTGAAAAAGCCCGTAAGAAACGGGCAGAATGGGATGCTAAGGTGAAAGACCTGGAACGCAGATACCGTGAGGAGGAAAATTCCGAAATCCATGAGATGGTTCATGCTGCGAACCTGAATCCCGAACAGCTTTCCGAGCTGCTCCGTATGTTTGCTGCGGATATGGCTCCGAAGCCTGATACGATCAATACTATGAATGAGGAGGAAACGCAGAATGAGATTTAAGAAAATTGGAGCCGCATTGCTGGCGTGTGCAATGTGTTTTGGCGTGTTTTCTACAACGGCATTTGCCTATGTAGATGAAAGCGTAGCGACTGAAGAACCTGCGGTCGAAGAAAAAGTTCCCGAAACAGAGCCGGAGGAGCCGATGCTACCGCTTACTCCCGACGGCAATCTGACTTTGGTTGATGACGCTGGCTCGCCTACGAAAAGCGGAAAGCAGTTCATTACCGCTGTAACCAAAAACGGAAACTACTTCTATATCATCATTGACCGTGATGATAAGGGCGAGGAAACCGTGCATTTTCTGAATCAGGTGGATGAAGCCGACCTGCTCAAGCTGATGGACGAGGAAGAAGTTGCAGAGTTCACCAAGCCGGTTGAGGAAACAAAGCCGGAAGTAGTTGAAACAGTTCCTGAAATTACAGAACCGACACCGGAGGAAAAGCCGAAATCCACAAATATGCTCCCGGCGATTCTTACTCTGATTGTGCTTGCCTGTGGTGGTGGATTCTTCGTATTTAAGAAAGTCCAGGAAAAGAAGAAGGCACAGGAAGCGGCAAAGCCTGACCCAGATGCTGATTATGTGGACGATGACGAGGACTATGGGTACGATCCGGAGTTTGAGGACGACGATGAAGATAGCTCCGTCGATGAAGATGATAATGAACCTGTGTAAACAGGATAGGCTTGATGCCTGGGGCAGCCTTCGGGTTGCCTTTACATAGTTTCCGCTTTCAAAAAATAAAAAAATTTGCGTTTTTGAAAGTGACATCTTGCATATACTATTAGCAGACAGTATAATAAGTACAGCGAAGCGGTTTCGAGAAATGAAAAAACTTCAATTTTTGAAAGCGGGTGACTATATGAAAACAATCACGAGAGCAAAATATCTCGATAGAATCATTGAACTGAATGGTACTCCTGACATCAAGATCATCACGGGCATTCGTCGATCTGGTAAGTCCAAATTGATGCAGGCGTATATTGCGTATCTGAAAAGCAATTTTGAAAACATCAATATTATCTTCATCGACTTCATGGATTTGGCGTATGAAGAAATCAAGGAATACCATGCCTTACACGCCTATGTGGAAGAACATTATCAGGAAGGAAAAACGAACTACCTGTTTGTAGACGAGGTTCAGATGTGTCCCAAGTTTGAGTTGGCAATCAATAGCCTGTACTCTAAGGGAAAATACGACATCTATGTAACAGGCTCTAATGCTTTCCTGTTGAGTGCAGATCTGGCAACTCTGTTTACCGGACGCTATATTGAAATTCATGTGTTTCCTTTCAGCTTCCAGGAATATTGCCAGTATTATGATGATATTAGTGACAAAGATAAGCTCTTTGATGAGTACGCTATCAAGGGCGGTTTAGCAGGTTCCTATGCTTATAGAACCGAAAAAGACAGAACAAACTATATCAAAGAGGTCTACGAAACGATTGTTACAAGGGATTTGGTACAGAAATATACTCTCCCGGACACTTTGGTTTTACAACGTCTGAGCGAGTTCCTTATGGATAATATCAGCAACCTGACTTCTCCGAATAAGGTCAGTCAGCTACTGACAGCAAATGAGACTCCAACCAATCATGTAACCGTCGGCAAGTACATTAAGTATTTGTGCAATGCTTTTGTATTTTATGATATTAAGAGATATGACATCCGAGGTAAGAAATACCTTGAAAGCTCTGAAAAGTTCTATTTGTGTGACAGCGGTATTCGATATGCAATACTGGGAAGCAGAAATATAGACTATGGCAGAGTATATGAAAACGTTGTTTGTATCGAGCTTCTTCGCCGTGGATATGATGTCTATGTCGGCAAGCTCTATCAAAAGGAAATCGACTTTGTTGCTCAGAGAGGTAGCGAAAAGATTTATATTCAGGTCAGCGACAACATTTCCGGGCAGGAAACATTTGAGAGAGAATGCTCTCCTCTGCTTCAGATTCGAGACGCTTATCCGAAAATGATTATTGCCAGAACCAAACATCCCCAATATAGCTATGAAGGAATCGAAATTCACGATATAGCCGATTGGTTGCTACAAGAATAAGCAAGGTGAAATATCTCCGTCATTCTCTTTTGAAATGATGGAGATATTTTTATTATGACGGAGATTGTAGAACAGAAAATTGTATCAGGTTGCAAAAATCCTTTCCGAACTTTTTACATAGCAGTCATGCACTACGGTGTGTGGCTGCTTATTTTTTTGTGAAAGGAGCAGATGCAAATGAAATTAGTTTTGGCTGAAAAGCCTTCGGTTGCACAGAGTATTGCCAAAGTGTTAGGTGCTGCCAAGCGTGAGGATGGCTACTTAGAGGGAAACGGATATGTGGTCAGCTGGTGTGTAGGGCATTTGGTGGAGCTGGCACAGCCGGAAGTCTATGATGCGAAGTACAGCAAATGGGCTTATGCAGACCTTCCTATCTTCCCGATGGACTGGCAGTATGAGGTTTCTGCCGGTACGAAAAAACAGTTTGGGATTCTGAAAAAGCTCATGGCCAGAGAAGATGTTGCGAGTCTTGTGTGTGCAACAGATGCCGGTCGTGAGGGCGAGCTGATCTTTCGGTTGGTGTACCACAAAGCCGGGTGCAGAAAGCCGTTTGAGCGGCTTTGGATTTCCTCGATGGAAGATGTAGCAATCAAGGAGGGCTTTGAAAATCTCAGGTCTGGAACGGAATATGATGCTTTGTATGAAGCAGCACTGTGTCGAGAACGAGCCGACTGGATTGTTGGTATTAACGCTACTCGACTTTTTTCGACCCTTTACGGGCAGACCCTGAATGTTGGTCGTGTTATGACCCCTACCCTTGCTATGGCTGTTATGCGAGAAGCTGCCATTTCCGCATTCAAGCCTGAACTGTTCTACACAGTTCAGATTGGATTGGATGGTTTTACGGCTGCAAGCGAACGCTTCAAAACCAAGGCAGCAGCCGAAGCTGTCAAACAAAGCTGTTCGGTGGCAATCGTTCAGAAAGCTGAATGTAAGGAGAAAACAGAAAAGCCGCCTGCGCTCTATGACCTGACCAGTTTACAGAGAGAAGCCAACCGTGTGCTTGGCTACACGGCACAGCAGACCTTGGACTACACGCAGAACCTCTATGAAAAGAAACTGGTCACTTATCCCCGTACCGACAGCAGGTTTCTGACGGAAGATATGGCACATAGCCTGACCGACCTCGTAAAGCTGGCTTTCCACACATTCCCCGTGGAGGATGTGGATAACATACCAGTTCATGCAGAGCAGGTTGTGAATAACAAAAAGGTCACAGATCACCATGCCATCATTCCGACCAGAGAATTGCAGAAATGCAATCTGAGCGAACTTCCCAAGGGTGAACTTGCAATTTTGCAACTGATCTCGAATCGGTTGTGCGTAGCTGTTGGCGATCCGCACCGATACGCAGAGACAGTTATTGAGCTGGACTGTGGCGGTACCGTGTTTTCCACCAAAGGCAAAACTGTTGTGCAGGATGGATGGAAAGCTCTGGTTCAGAAAAATGATTCGACAAAATCCGACGAAAACGTGCAGACACTCCCTTCTGTTTCCGTTGGTGACGAAATGACCGTCAGCGGCACGGAAATCAAGGAAGGGAAAACATCTCCCCCTAAACACTTTACCGAGGATACTCTGCTTTCTGCTATGGAAACTGCCGGTGCGGACGAAATGCCTGATGAGGTGGAGCGCAAAGGTTTGGGAACGCCTGCGACCCGTGCCGGTATCATTGAGAAGCTGGTTCGCATCGGTTTTCTGGAGCGTAAGGGTGATAAGAAAACCAAACACCTGATTCCGACCCACAAGGGTACGGCTCTGGTAACAGTCATGCCGGAACAGATTCAGTCCCCATCCATGACGGCGGATTGGGAAGAAAAATTGTTGCTCATTGAGAAAGGCGAATATGCCAGCGAGGACTTTATGGACGAGATCAAAGATGTGATTGCCGGTCTGATTCAGAACTATGAAGTAATCCGTGATTCCGAGGTTATGATGTCGAAAGAAGCCAATTCTATCGGCAAATGCCCGCTCTGCGGCAGTGCTGTAGAGGACAAAGCCAAGGCATTTTTCTGTTCCAACAGAGCTTGCAAATTTGCCCTCTGGAAAAACAATCGCTACTTTGCGAGCATCGGCAAGAGCATGACTTCTGCCACGGCGCAGAAATTGCTTGGTTCCGGCAAGGTAAAGCTCAAGAATTGCAAGTCCGAAAGAACGGGCAACACCTTTGATGCCACCGTCTTTATGGAGGTATCAGATGATGGCAAAACGAAGTTCAGTATGGAATTTGAAAATGGAGGAAAGCGCAAATGACAAATGAGTACAACCCGGATGGTAAGGAAATCCGATTTATCGACAGCCATTATAAGGATTTGTTTCATATCCCCGATGGCAGCTGTGTGCAGATTCACTACCCGGATGAAATGGTTGTGAAGCCCTGCACCTTCATTGACGAGTATCATACGCAGATCGGATACAATGTGTTTCATATCTGCCAGTTTGCAGAAATTATGGAGCGCAACGGCGCAAGCTATATGCCGGAGCCTGAGATTATGGGCGATGAAGCCGCATGGAAGGTCGGAAAGGATAGAATCCTTGCGGTGCAGACCTGCGAAGATGGTTACGACTACACCCTGTTGGATGAAAACTACAACGAGATTGATGGCGGTCAGGTTGATAACCCTGAACTGTCCATGCTCGAAGTCCGCCGGGATATTCTGGAATCCTTCGGGCTGGAGCGCCGGGAACTGCGGGCAATGTTCTATGAGGATGTCATGGAGCAGGCTTTTGAAGTCGGCAGACAGGCGGTGGTGGTCAATGACCCTATCGCTGAGCTTGCTTTTAAGCTCGACCGTTTTGCAGAGAACTTCGACCCCTATGAATATATGGATCAGGTCGATGATGTGCAGGCGCATATCCAAGAAATCAAGGCAGATCTTGCCGCTGGTAATACGGCTCCGTATCGTGAGTTCCTGAATACAGCCATTGAAGAAGCCCGTGAGGAAACTGCGGTTGAGGTTGCCAAAGTGCTGAAAAGTCAGCTGGATAAGCTCGACTCTCCGAAGCGTGAGTCGGTCATGGAAAAACTGGCACAGGCCGCAGAAAAAGCTGCGCCTGCCAGTCCCTCTCCCAAACGCAAAGAGCCTGAACGATAAGGAGGACACGGATATGAAAAACGAAAAATGGGATGATGTTCACGGAAATACCACCCCGGATGACAGAATGGTTGCTTTTCTGGAAAGCCCCACGGATTCCTATGCGATTCTTCAGCTGCGGGAAGATGTAGACGATAATATCCCGCTCATGTTTGCAAATTACAGCTACCTTCAGAAGAAAGAAATGGAGCCTGAGATTGACCGTTACGAGGTGGTCTATCATGGCTCCATTTCTATGTCCGAGGATGTGAATCGGCAGCTGGAAGATTTGTATGTAAAGTTCAATATTGACCACCCGGATGATTTCCGTGGTCACAGTATGTCGGTCAGCGACATCGTAGCCTTAAAGGTAGTCGGTGAGGTATCCTTTCACTATGTAGATTCTGTTGGGTTTCAGAAGCTGGAAAACTTTATGAAGTCCGAAAACTACCTGAAAAACGCAGAGATGGCAATGGAAGATGATTATGGGATGATTGACGGTATCATCAATAACGGAAAAGCGTCCGGATTAGAGGAACGTCCTTCGGTGTTGGAGCAGTTAAAGGAAAAGCCCGTGCCGGATGTTTCCCATAAGCCGCCCAAGAGCCACCCGGAAAGGGAGATTGAATGATGGATTTCACACAGGATGAGCGGAACATGATGATGCTTTACAGCCCTGGCACAAGGTCAGGGCTGTGTGAAGCACTGACACTGATGAAGGAACAGCTTTCGGAGGACGAGTCAGAGCTTTTTGCTTTGGCAGACTCGGTTCTCCGTAAAGTTTCAGCCATGGACGATGCCGCCTTTGAGAAGCTGAACCTTTATCCGGATTGATAGGATTGGAGGGATACAATGAACGCAAAAGAGCGATTTTATTCCGGATTAGCAAAAGAAACGATTGGGAAAATCACCTCGAACACAGATAACTGGACTTCGTTTTTGAGAACGATGTCCCGCAACTATGAGTTCACCTATCCGGAACAGGTGATGATTTATGCTCAGCGCCCCAATGCGACCTTTTGCAAGCCCTATGAGGACTGGAACGCTGAAAATTACCGCAGATATGTAAAGCGTGGCTCTACCGGCATTGCTCTGTTTGTGATGAACAGGGATAAACCGTATCTGCGCTATGTGTTTGATGTGGCGGATACCGGCGTTCGCCGTTCTTCCCCGGAACTGAAACCGTGGGAGGTGACGCCTGAAAACCGCTCCTATGTCATGGAAGCGATGGAGCGTACCTTCGGTGTTGCCGCTGACGGGGTACTGGAAGCACAGCTTGAAGATATTGCATCCGCACTGGCGGCTGAGTATTGGGACGATTACAAAAAGCAGTTCCTCGACATCGTTGCCAACAGCTTCCTTGAGGAGTATGATGAACTCAACATCGAAGTAGCTTTCAAAAATGCGGTGGCAAACAGCGTATCCTATACGATGTATTGCCGGTTCGTGGAAAGTCCCGACAACTACTTCGAGCATGAGGATTTCCAGAAGGTGTTTGATTTTAACACCAGACAGACGGTAAATGCCCTTGGTACTGCGGTGAATGCCATCAGCACAAGGATGTTTCAGGAAATCGAAAAAGCGATTGGAGAACATGAGCAGATTAAAGCTACCGAAAGGAGTACAGATTATGAGCGAGATGACTTACAGACAGGCCGGAGATTATCAGATTCCGAACCTTCAGTTGGAGAACGAGGGAGAGAAACCTCTGGGCAAGTACGGCAGGATGCGTCGAGCATTTTTGGAACAGAACAATCCGATGCTCCTGAACGACATGATTCTGACGGAGAGCCTGTTCCCGCACCTGTGGGAGATCGAGGAAACAGCGAAAGCCAGAGTGGAGTTTCTGATGGAGCAGTACCTGAAGGACAGCCCCGCACCGGACAAGGAAACGCAGCAGATGGCGTGGGTGCAGCACATGAACAGCCTGAAAGCACAGGCGGAGGAAGTCGTGATGACGGAGCTTATCAACAGCTGAGTCTGAACCTTTTCCTCTCCGAAAATGAACAAATCAGTTTTATCGACCGAGCAGAGAGCTTTACGCCCTCTGCTTTTTCTTTTGCCCAGGAAGAAATCGACCACTTCCTTCTGCTTGGTAGCAATACCGATGAAGCCCGAAAAGTCGTAGCGCTGGAATATATGAAGCAGAAGCCGTTGGAAGAAATCGTTCAGACCTTAAAGCAGGTCTATCACGGCGGCTATGGTCTGAAAGAAGATAGCGGGAATATCTGTGCGTGGTATGCCGAGGACGGTATCCACCTTGCCAAAGGTTCCTCTGCCATTGACAGCCCCAGAGCGCAGATCGTTTCTTGGGAAACGGTTGCCGAGCGCATTGGAGAACTGCTTGAAAATGGTCGGTTCGCAACTAATGTGGAACTGGTAGAAGCATCCGGATATGAGCGTCAGAAGTTGGCAGAATCCCTGTGGCATCTTTATCACGATTTGAGTGAAGAAGCCCGTTCCAGCAACTATCTGGCAATTCTTCATCAGGAACCGTTTCGTGGTTTCCCTGACGAAACCGCAGACTTGGCTGAAAAGTTGGATGACCCTCGTTTCCACGCAACCTTGGTACAGCAGTATTCGGAATTTAGAAAAACCCTTGCGGAAAATCCCGATCTGCTTCGTTTTCACTATCACAAGCTGAATCTCATTCAGAAACAGCTGTATGAGTTGAATATGCCTTTGCGTGAGTATCAGACCGATATGATGCAGATGCCCCTTGTCCGCCAGTTCATTACGGATGATGAAGTCAATGCAGACTTGACCCGTGGAAGCGGCTTTTCCGGTGGTAAAGCCCGTATTTATAACTACTGGCAGGAGAATCATTCTGCCAAGGAAAAGATGGACTTCCTGAAGCATGAATACGGAACCGGTGGTCATTCCCATGCCTGCTCTGGTGCAACGCACAGCGGTCAGGATCACGATGCCAAGGGTGTTGCTTACACCAAGAGCGGTTGCGATAAATTGCAGATGTCCTGGGCGCAGGTGGTGCAGAGAATCGACGGTCTGATACGAAAGGGACGCTACCTCAGCCCGGAGGAAGAAGCGGAACGACAGGCTATCGAAGAAGCTAAAACTGATCCGTTGGAAGATGTTTATGACCGTTTCGCAGTGATTGATACCGAGGATGGCGAGTATGCGATCTGGGATAATCAGACCGATGACTACTATGTAGACCCGGAAGGCGTTACGGAATACTTCACGGACGAATGGCTTGCCAATGACTATTTGGAGGAAGTTCGTCAGTCCGTAGCTGCGATGGAGTCGGTTCAGCCAGAAGCGCCTGTGGCAGAGCCTGCCGAAGTTGTGGAAGCATCTGCTTCCGAGGAACCGAAATGGAATTATCAGGTCGGTGACACGGTATATCTGGACGATACAGCTTTCCGTGTGGAGCAGATCACGGACAGAGAAGTTCAGCTGCGTGACCCTACGCTTGCTTATCCCATCTTCCGTGCCGAGAATCGTGAGAATTTCGAGCGTATGCTCTCTCAGGACGAAAGAAACCATGCGGTAAGGGTTGATGCCCAAACCGAAGAAAAGCCCGTTACAGAGGATTTTCTGGGCAAAACCGAACCGAGGGACTACACCCCTGAGTATCAGCTGTTAGACCGTCTGCGTATGGACTGCGAATACTTCCTTGGTGCAGGACAGCACAGCGAAAAGCATCTGTGGGCAGGCAACCGCCATGCACAGATTGCCAAGATGCGTGAGCTGTATGAAATGATTCCCGACAAACCAGAATGGCTGACACCTGAGATGATTAACAGCTACGAGGAGCGCATGGCTCCCCGCTATCTGGTTGCCGCCTACCATCACTTTGAAAACGGCTTCGATGATAAACTGGACTACTACACTCTGGAAGAAGCGGAAAAAGCTGCCCAGGGCTATGTGGACGGAACCATGGAGGATGACGGATTCAAGTACGATGGTGCTGCCGTTTACGATCAGCAGGAGCATAAGTGCATCCGTATCTATGGGGACTACCCTGACGAAAAGGCACACGCACAGGTCAGAGCCAGTGCGGAACCCGAACAGCAGGAACCGGAACACTTCATCGATCATTTTTATGTTGCCGAGGACATTCAGAAGCGGGGTGCGCTGGACATCAAGGAATACAGTTCCTTTGATGATGCCCTGCGAGCCTACTATGCACTTCCTGACACGCAGAGAAAAGCCCTGGGTGCAATGAATACCAGAGATCTGCCGGGTAGTCTGGACTTCGTACAGTGCGTAGATGGAAAGGACACCATCATTCAGGATTATGCCCAGGTGGACGGATGGCAGAATGCCGAAGTCATGGACATTATCGCTCAGCTTGAGCAGTCCATCACCACCAGAGAAATCCCACCTGTTCCTGCGGTGAACTTCCACATCACGGATGACAACATCGGTGAAGGTGGACCGAAGCAGAAATTCGCAAGAAACATCGCAGCCATTGAAACTCTGTTCAAACTGGAAAGCGAGAACAGGAACGCCACTACCGAAGAACAGGAGATTTTGTCGAATTATGTCGGTTGGGGCGGTCTGGCAGATGCCTTTGACCCGGACAAGGGAAATTGGGCGAAGGAGTATCAGACACTGAAAAACCTGCTTTCCGAAGATGAATATGCTGCGGCAAGAGCTTCCACCCTGAACGCACATTACACCAGCCCTACGGTCATTCGCTCCATCTACGATGCGGTCGGACAGATGGGCTTTGAAACAGGAAATATTCTGGAGCCTGCTATGGGTATCGGCAACTTCTTTGGTATGCTCCCTCCTGAAATGCAGAGCAGCCGTTTGTATGGTGTGGAACTGGATTCCATCACCGGCAGAATTGCTCAGAAGCTCTATCCCAACGCAGAAATCAAAGTAGCCGGTTTTGAAACGACAGACCGCCGAGACTTTTACGATCTGGCTGTGGGTAATGTCCCTTTCGGCAACTACAAAGTGTCCGACAAGCCGTATGACAAGCTGGGATTCTCCATTCACAACTATTTCTTTGCCAAGGCTTTGGATCAGGTTCGTCCCGGTGGTGTGGTCGCTTTTGTGACAAGCCGTTACACCATGGATTCCAAGAACTCTGACGCAAGGCGATATATGGCGCAGAGGGCGGAACTGCTTGGTGCAATCCGTCTGCCAAACGATGCCTTTAAGAAAAACGCAGGCACGGAAGTCGTGTCCGACATCCTGTTCCTGCAAAAGCGTGACCATCCGATTGACATTGTACCGGAATGGGTAAACCTTGACCGCACCGAAGAAGGACACACCATGAACAGCTACTTTGTCGCTCATCCTGAAATGGTTCTGGGCGATACGGTGGAAGAAAGTACCGCCTACGGCATGGACATTACAGTGCGTCCCATTGAGGGCATGGAACTGTCCGAACTTCTGAAAGAAGCAGTTTCCCACATCCAAGGAACCTATCAGGCTGTGGAGCTTCCCGAAGCTGACAAGGGTAAGGAAATCGAAACCATTCCTGCAACCCCGGATGTAAAGAATTTCTCTTATACCGTGGTGGATGGCAATGTGTACTTCCGTGAAAACTCCCTGATGCGCCGTGTAGACCTGAATGAGAAAGCAAAAGACCGTGTGATGGGCATGGTGGAACTTCGTGGTATCGTCAACGAGCTGATCGAATATCAGCTTGAGGATTACCCGGATGAAATGATTACTCAGAAACAGGCAGAACTGAATGATGCCTACGATGCGTTTGCCGCAAAGAACGGGCTTATCAATAATCGAGCCAATGGTCAGGCATTTGCTGACGATTCCTCCTACTATCTCCTGTGTTCTCTGGAAAATGTGGATGAGGACGGCAATCTGAAAAGCAAGGCGGATATGTTCACCAAGCGAACCATCAAGCCGGAACGCAGAGTGACGAGCGTGGATACGCCGTCCGAAGCTCTGGCAATCTCTATCGGTGAGCGTGGCAAGGTGGATTTGCCGTTTATGGCACAGCTGCTTGGAACACCTGGAGAATACGATGCGATTCAGGCAGAGCTTCGAGGGGTGATCTTCAAAGACCCGATGGCTCCCGATGCTGTGGAAGTTGGATGGCAGACTGCCGATGATTACCTTTCCGGTGATGTAAGAAGCAAGCTGCGTGTCGCACAGATGGCGGCAGACAGGGATTCTTCCTTCCACATCAATGTGGAAGCCTTGCAGAAAGCACAGCCGAAGGACTTGGATGCGTCCGAGATTGATGTGCGTTTGGGTGCAACATGGATTGATGCCGATTATATTCAGCAGTTCATGGAGGAAACCTTTGAAACGCCGTATTACTTGCGCCGTTCCATTGAGGTCAAGTTCTCCGAGCTGACCGCAGAGTGGCGCATCAACGGTAAGAGTTCTCCCAACTACAACGATGTGGCGGCGTATGTCACCTACGGTACAGAGCGAGCCAACGCATATCGGATTCTGGAGGAAACGCTGAATCTGAAGGATATTCGTATCTATGATACGATTGAAGATGCAGATGGTAAGCAGAAGCGTGTCCTCAATAAAAAAGAAACTACCCTGGCACAGCAGAAACAGCAGGCAATCAAGGATGCGTTCCGAGATTGGATTTGGAGAGATCCGCACAGACGAGAAACCCTTTCCACCAAGTACAACGAACTTTTTAACTCCACCAGACCTCGTGAGTATGATGGCTCTCATATCCGTTTCGGCGGCATGAACCCGGATATTACCCTCCGTGAACACCAGAGAAATGCTATCGCTCATGTGCTATATGGTGGAAATACGCTGCTTGCACACGAAGTTGGTGCGGGCAAGACCTTCGAGATGGCTGCATCGGCTATGGAGAGTAAACGGCTTGGATTGAGCCAGAAATCCCTGTTCGTTGTGCCGAATCACTTGACCTTACAGTGGGCAAACGAGTTCCTGCACCTCTATCCGAGTGCCAAGCTCCTTGTTGCCACCAAGAAGGATTTTGAAACAGCAAACCGTAAGAAGTTCTGCGCTCGTATCGCAACGGGTGACTATGATGCAGTCATCATCGGTCACAGCCAGTTTGAAAAAATCCCGCTTTCTGCCGAACGACAGGAACGGCAGCTGCGGGAGCAGATTGATGAGATCGAGGGTGCGATTGCGGAGCTGAAATGGCAGCGTGGCGAAAACTTCACGATCAAGCAGATGGAGAAAACACGAAAATCATTGGAAGCCAGACTGGACAAGCTCCTTGCCGCTGACAAGAAAGATGATGTCATTACCTTTGAGCAGTTGGGTGTAGACCGGCTGTTTGTGGACGAAAGCCATGCGTTCAAGAATTTGTTCCTCTACACAAAAATGCGAAATGTGGCAGGTCTGTCCACCTCCGAAGCCCAGAAATCTTCGGATATGTTTATGAAGTGCCGCTATATGGATGAGCTGACCGGCGGGCGTGGTGTGATCTTTGCAACCGGTACTCCAGTAAGTAACTCGATGACCGAGCTTTATACGGTCATGCGCTATCTCCAGTACAGTACGCTCCAGCAAAAGAACCTGACCCATTTTGATTCCTGGGCATCGACCTTCGGAGAAACAACAACTGCGATTGAGCTTGCACCGGAGGGAACCGGCTATCGTGCCAGAACCCGATTTGCGAAGTTCTTCAACCTGCCTGAACTGATGAATATGTTCAAGGAGGTTGCCGACATCAAGACCTCTGACCAGTTGCATCTCCCTGTTCCCGAAGCAAAGTTTGAAACGGTTGTGGTTCAGCCCTCTGAGTACCAGAAGGATATGGTGGCTTCCCTTTCAGAGAGAGCAGCAGATGTTCATGCCGGTATTGTAGACCCGTCCGTCGATAATATGCTCAAGATTACCAGCGACGGACGAAAATTGGGACTGGATCAGCGGCTAATGAACACCCTGTTACCCGATGACCCTGACAGCAAGCTCAATGCCTGCGTGGGAAATATCCTGCGTATCTGGCAGGACGGTCAGGCTGACAAATTGACCCAGTTGGTGTTCTGCGACCTTAGCACACCGAAAAATGATGGAACCTTCAATGTCTATGATGATGTCAAAACCAAGCTGATTGCAAACGGTGTGCCTGCGGAAGAAGTTGCCTTTATCCATGATGCAGATACCGAGGCAAAGAAAAAAGACCTCTTTGCCAAGGTTCGTACCGGGCAGGTGCGAGTGCTTCTTGGCAGTACGCAAAAGATGGGTGCAGGAACCAACGTCCAGGACAAATTGGTGGCAGTTCACCACTTGGATGTGGGTTGGCGTCCGTCTGATATGACCCAGAGAAACGGTCGTATCATCCGTCAGGGCAACCGGAACAAAGAGGTTCAGGTGTATCAGTATGTGACCGAGGGAACCTTCGATGCCTACCTGTATCAGACCTTGGAAAACAAGCAGAAGTTTATTTCTCAGATTATGACCTCCAAATCACCGGTTCGCTCCTGTGACGATGTGGATGAGCAGGCGCTGTCCTATGCGGAGATCAAGGCGCTGTGTGCCGGCAATCCGCTTATCAAGGAAAAGATGGACTTGGACATTGATGTGGCAAGGCTGAAGGTGCTGAAAGCTGACCACCAGAGCCAGCAGTACCGTATGGAAGATAAGCTTCTGAAATACTTCCCGGCTGAGATTGAAAAGCAGACAGGCTATATTCATGGCTTTGAAGCTGATATTAAAACCGTGGAAGCACACCCGCAGATTGCCGATGGCTTTTGCGGCATGGAAATCATGGGCAAAGCCTACACCGAAAAGGCAGATGCCGGTGAAATCCTCCTTGCGGCTTGTAAGGACACGAAAAGTGCCGATCCGGTTCCTCTTGGCAGTTACCGTGGCTTTCAGATGGAGCTTTCGTTTGACAGTTTCCGGAACGAGTTCGATGTGACCCTGAAGGGCGCTGTGAGCCACAGAGTAGCCCTTGGAACGGACGCACGAGGAAATATCACCCGACTGGACAATGCCCTTGCAGGCATCCTTGAGCGCTTAGAACGAGCCAATGAGCAGTTGAATAATCTCTACAATCAGCAGGAAGCAGCCAAGGCGGAGGTTGGAAAACCGTTCCCGCAGGAAGCAGAGCTGACAGCCAAAAGTCAGCGACTGGCAGAACTGGATGCAGCCCTGAATATGGAGGACTCTGTGGAAAATCGTGACGAAAGAAGCGAGTCAGAGCGTCCTTCTGTGTTGGCTGATCTGAAATCCAAAGCGGAGCATATCCCGCCTGCAAAATACTCTGAAACCCGTGAGGAGGTGTTGTAATGGCAAAGCGAGATCAGGATGTTCATTTCCTTGCATCCAAGGAGGAGGTCGAGCGAATCCATGAGAAGATGGACGAGCTTGGCATCCGCAGCATGGGAGCCTATCTGCGGAAAATGGCTCTGGATGGTTACTGTATCAGACTGGATTTGCAGGATGTGAAAGCCCTGGTTTCGCTCCTGCGAATCTGCTCCAACAACCTGAACCAGTACGCAAAGCGAGCGAACGAAACAGGCAGCATCTATCGTGCTGACATTGAGGATTTGCAAAAACGGCTGGAGGAGATCTGGACGGACATGAGAGAAGTTCTTGTTCGCCTGTCCTCAATCCAGTAATCCGACAACTTGTTGGGAAGTCGCAGTTTCGGCTGCGGCTTTTACATAAGGGTTGACATCATTGCGTTATGGCAGATACCCTTGTACAATATAATTAAAAGAAAGGGGTTGAGCCTATGAAGCTGGTATTGAAGATATTGGCACTGCCGGTGCTGTTCGTTGTAAAAGTGATTTGCATTCTTGGAAATCTGCTTACAAATGTTGTGTCCTATGTAATTGGTTTATTGCTCTTGGTCATTGGCGGATCTGCGATTTACTGCATTGTAAAGGCTTTGTGGCAGTCCCTGCTTATTCTTGTGGTTCTTGGAATTGCGACAATAGCAGCGGTGTTCTTGCTCGTCTGGGCTGTTATGAAAGTCGAGAATATTGGAGAAAGTCTGGGAGCATTTATCAGGTCATAAGATAATATCAGAGAAAAGTCACCGACCGGTGGCTTTTTCTTTTTGGGAAGGAAGTGATGGGAATGGCAGCGACAAGATTGATTGCACTCCATGTGAATAAGGGAAAGACGGTCGCTCAATGTTTGGCAGACAGAACCGACTACTCACAAAATGCCGCAAAAACCAATGATGGCGAATTTATCAGTTCCTATGAGTGTGATCCAAAGACAGCAGATGAGGAATTTCTGCTTTCCAAACGGCAGTATCAGCATATTACCGGCAGACAGCAGAAGAACAATATCATCGCATACCAGATACGCCAGTCCTTTAAGCCGGGAGAAATCACCCCGGAAGAAGCGAACCAAGTCGGCTATGAAACAGCGATGCGATGGACAAAGGGAAAACACGCTTTCATCGTTGCGACCCACATCGACAAATCCCACATTCACAATCATATCATTTATAATTCGACCTCGCTGGATGCCACACGGAAATTCAAAAACTTCTTTCTTTCCGGTCTGGCGGTGCAAAGACTCAGTGATATGGTTTGCCTGGAACACGGGCTGTCCATTATTACACCGAAGCCGTATCGGGAGCGCCAGAAAAGAACTGTTTATCCCAAGAAGCGTACCCAGCGTGACGAATTATGTGATGCGATTGATGCGGTGCTGAAGCAGAAACCAAAGAGCTTTGATGGCTTTGTTCAGGCTCTGGCTGACATGGGATTTGAGTTCAAGGATGGAAAGCAGCCTGCGTTCAAGGGCGAGAATCAGAAGCGTTTCATTCGGCTGCGTTCCCTGGGCGAAGGATATAGCAAAGAGGAAATTCAAGCGGTTATCTCCGGCAAGAACCTGCACAAATCAAAAGGCGGCTCTGCCAAGGCTCCTGCCCCGAAGCAGTTCCAGATGCTGATTGATATTCAGGCAAAGATGGCCGAGGGCAAGACGGTCGGTTATGAAAAGTGGGCGAAGAAGTTCAACCGAAAAGAAGCTGCCCGAACGGTAATCCTACTGAAAGAAAAAGGCTTGGGCAACTACGACGATCTGACTGCTCATATTGAAAATCTGTCTGCCCGGTTCGATGCGCTTTCTGATTCTATCAAGGTCGCAGAGAAACGTATGGTTGAGGTTCAGGCGTTGCAGCAGCACATCAAAAATTATCGCAACACAAGGCAAATTTATATCGAGTACCGCAAGTCTGGATATAGCAAAAAATTCTTTGAAGAACACCGTCAGGAAATCACAATTCATAAAGCGGCGAAGCAAGCCTTTGATGAATTGCAGATTACAAAGCTCCCGTCCATGCAATCATTGTATGAGGAGTTTCATCAGCTGGCAGTCCAGAAAAAGCAGGACTACGCTGAGTACCGTCAGATCAGAAAAGAGAAAGAAGAACTGCTGATTGCCAAACGGACGGTTGAAACGATTTTGAATATCGACAGGCAGAAAGAGCAGGAAAAAGAGAAAGAGAAAGAGGAAAAGAAGAACTTCCGTTAAAGCAAAAAGCCACGGTCTGCACTCCCCAAAGGGTGCGGATCGTGGCTGCTTTTTTGCTTTTCGATTTCGGTGCTTTCAACCATGGGCAAATTTTTATTCTACTGTTCTTTGAGAAACGATTGAAAATCGTGTAGCCATCATCGGCAGATGATGTTCAAAGGGGATTGGGGATGCTTCCCCAACAAGCAAATTTGCGAAGATTGCACCGAAGGGAAAATCGAGAAAATGAGTGAACCTGTACAGGTTTACACTGCTTGCCAATTTGTGAGATTATGAATTTAGTATCGAGAATAGGGTACACCTAAATTTTGCAATGCTGCAACCCTATCATCGTTGCATGGATGAGTTGAGTATATTGCACTGAGAAAACCATCATGCGGAACATCTGAGATATGTTGGTCTAATACCGTCGCTAATTCAAGACCAAAACCAATTTTATAAGCAAATTCATCAGCCAGATACTCATTTTGTCTCATAGACCACATCAGAAAAAGCATACAGAACTTTACCCATAACCAAGAAAGTGCTGTTGATATTCCTGCGAAAACTGCGGTAATTATACCCATTACACCACTACGAGAGCATATTGCGAACAGCCCCATGATTGCAGAAAAAATCCAGTAGGATATTTTGATTAACAGGAGGCACCCGGATATAAATATATTGGACGCCATCCCAAATTTTGTGTAAACCTCTGCGAAGGTGTAAAATAGAGATATAACCGTGGAGGGAAGCAAAATGCCAGTAAAGAAACGAACACCGAAAGAGA
>NZ_BMQH01000020.1:0-26103 GCF_014648015.1 Butyricicoccus faecihominis | reverse complement strand
AGAACGAAATTTCTTTCGTTTTAACCGACTTTAGAGTCTGACGTGTCACTTTATTTCAACTGGAGTTGTGACTTCCAGCGATTTACCAAGAGTAAAAAACTCTCAAAATTTCAGGTTCGCACTACAACCTTGTTCATATCGAACAAAAGTTTAAGCACATCGTTGTTTAATTTACAAGGTACAATCTGCTGTTTTCAAAGAGTTTTCACAACTTTTCGTTGTTCTTAACCGCTCATCAACAGCTTATTTAGTATATCAAAACCAGAAGCATTTGTCAAGAACTTTTTTCAAATTCTTTTTTTCAGAACCTCAATCGGTTCTAAATCAAACTTTTCGGTTTTGCGCCTGTCTCTGAGAGACAGCTTTAATAGAATACCAAATCCGACAGCGAATGTCAAGCACTTTTTTCAAACTATTGAGATTTTTCTGAAAACGTGATAAGATAATTGCACGATACTATAATAAAGCCGAACACCCGATCGAACAGTTCACCGGCGTGTACGTTGTCAGGCAGCGGCCTGACGATGCGGCGCGGTACGACGACAATTTACCGCCAACGCAGAACTGCCTGATCATGATTTCTGCCGCTGCACAAGGCTGGTCGTATTTCGACTTTCTGCGCAAAATACTGGAAAGCCGCCGGCAATTATATCTACTATTATATGTAAGGAGCAGACCATGACCGCACAGGACATTCTCAAACAATATTTCGGCTACGATTCGTTCCGCCCGGGACAGGATGAGTTGGTTCGCGCCATCCTTTCCGGCCGGGATACGCTCGGCATTATGCCGACCGGTGCGGGCAAGTCCATCTGCTATCAGGTGCCCGCCATGCTGTTCCCCGGTCTGACGCTGGTCATTTCTCCGCTCATTTCGCTGATGAAGGATCAGGTCGGTGCGCTTGTGGAAGCAGGCGTTCCTGCCGCGTGCATCAACAGTGCGATGAGTGCGGAGGAATTCCGCGATGCACTGTACTTCGCCGGACGAGGACAGTACAAGCTGCTGTATGTTGCGCCGGAACGCCTGACCGCTCCCTCGTTTCTCGAATTTGCCAAGCGCGTACCGATTTCGATGATCACAGTCGATGAAGCGCACTGTATTTCTCAATGGGGACAGGATTTTCGTCCAAGCTACCTCAAAATCCTCGACTTTCTCGCCGAACTGCCCGAGCGGCCGCTCGTTTCCGCGTTTACGGCAACCGCAACGGCTGAGGTGCGTGACGACATTGTGCAGGCACTCGGTCTGCACGAACCGTTCATCAAGACCACCGGTTTTGACCGTCCAAATCTGTATTTTGCTGTCGAACAGCCGACTTCCAAGGGCATGAAGCTGCTGCAGCTGCTGAATGAGCGCAAGGATAAAAGCGGCATCGTCTACTGCTCCACCCGCAAAAACGTGGAGGAGATCTGCGATCTGCTGCTCAGCCGCGGCCTGCCCGCTACCCGCTATCACGCGGGCCTCGATCCTGACGAGCGCCGCGAGAATCAAGACGATTTTCTGTACGACCGCAAGACCATTATGGTCGCTACCAACGCATTCGGCATGGGTATCGACAAATCCAACGTATCGTTCGTTATCCACTATAATATGCCGAAAAATATGGAAAGCTACTATCAGGAAGCCGGCCGTGCCGGTCGAGACGGTCAGCCTGCCGACTGTATTCTATTATATAGCGGACAAGATGTGCGTATGGCCGAGTTTCTGATTGAGCGCAGCCACGAAGCCGAGGACGAAACCATTGACGAGGCAACCCGTCAGCAGCTCATCGCGCGCGACCGTGAACGCCTGCGGCAAATGACATTCTACTGCACCACGACCGAGTGCCTGCGGCATTACATTCTGCGCTATTTCGGTGAAAATTCGCCGATATCGTGCGGACACTGCAGCAGCTGCGACACCAATTTTGAGGAAGTGGATGCAACCATGGACGCACGAAAAATCCTCTCGTGCGTATACCGGCTGGATGAACGCGGCCGTGCGTTCGGCAAAACCGTCGTTTCCGCCATTCTGACCGGCAGTAAGAACGAAAAAATCACACAGTTCCATCTGGATACACTTTCCACCTATAATATTATGCCGGACAGCACCGCCGTGTATGTCCGTCGGCTGATCGACATGCTGCTCGAGCGCGGACACCTCATCGCCGACCCGGACCGCATGAACGTGCTCGCGCTCACCCGCACCGGTAACGCGCTCATGCGCGGACGCGGCGAATTCCGCGTCAAGCTGCCCAAGGAGAAAAAGCCGGCAGCAGCCAAACAGTATGCGGCTCTTGCGGAAGATGTGGATGAAAAGCTGTTCGATGCGCTCCGCGATGTACGAACCCGCCTTGCAGCACGCGCAGGCGTGCCGCCGTACGTTATCTTTTCCAACGCAACACTCGCTGATATGGCCGCAAAACAGCCATCGAGCGAGTTCGATCTGCTGTCCGTCCGCGGCGTAGGCGACGCAAAAGCAAGGCGGTACGGCAAGGAGTTTCTGGCAGCGATTCAGAAATACCGGGATGAAAACCTTGGAAAATAAAGCAAATTGAGAATTAAAAGCGGTATTGCCTTAAATCCGCAGGTGCTATCCGCGGACATCGCGCAAACGAGTTGCGCAACATTGTTATCCCCCTGGGGACCTTCTCTTGCCCTTCGGGCAATTCACCTTGTGCTGCGCCTGCGCAGAGCAGCCGGTATGTGTAGCAGTAAGGAATCTGACACTGCGAACAGGTTGAGAAAGATACGGAAGTAAAAATCCTCTGCCGTTCCCTTATTTCGAAACGGTCGCCGCTCTCTGATCTGCGCCAGACTAAGAAATAAAGGAAACGGGATTCACAAGGGTGGAAACCTTGGTGTCCACCCTTGTGCCCGCCGCCGCAGGTGCGGCGGGTCTCTCAGCCAAAGATCAGAACTCATTCTCAATCCGTCATCAACCCGCTGAAAATAAGTAAAGCCGACAGGCACACCCATCGGCTCAGGAAAAAATATCAGCCGTTCTGCTGATCGTTTTTCTGATTCTGCTGCTGATTCTGCTGCTGATTCTGCTGCTGATTCTGCTGACCCTGCTGGTTCCGGTTCTTGTTCTGCTTGCTCATTTGGCTCACCTCGTTTCGTTTGCAATGCTATTCTGCACCGCAAACGCGAAAAATATACTCGCAGGACTTGCAGAATAGCGAAAAACCTGTTAAAATTGTTCTGCGTGTTATACAGTTAATATTTTAGATGATATAAAAGAAAGAAGGACACTCACCATGTCGGGACATTCCAAGTGGAATAACATCGCAAAGCGTAAGGGCGCAAACGATGCAAAAAAAGCAAAGATTTTCACCAAAATCGGCCGTGAAATGGCAATTGCAATCAAGGAAGGCGGCTCCGCTAATCCGGACTTCAATGCTCGCCTGCGCGACTGCATTGCAAAGGCAAAGGCCAACAACATGCCGAACGACAACATCAAGCGCACGCTCGATAAGTACTCCGGCGCAAACGGTCAGGTCGATTACGAGGCAAACAACTATGAAGGCTACGGCGTAGGCGGCGTTGCAGTCGTTGTTGAGACCCTGACGGACAACAAGAACCGCACCGTTGCGGACGTTCGTCACCTGTTCGACAAGTACGGCGCAGGTCTGGGCGCTTCCGGCTGCGTATCCTGGCAGTTCGATAAGAAGGGCGTTATCATTATGGAGAGCGAAGGTCTGGACGAGGACGCTGTTATGATGCAGGCGCTCGACGCAGGCGCTGAGGATTTCCTCGTTGAAGAAGGCGTTTTCGAAATCTACACCGCTCCGGATGATTTTTCTACCGTTCGTGAGGCACTTGAGAAGGAAGGCTACACCTTCGCACAGGCCGAGCTGCAGATGGTTCCGCAGAACTACATCACCCTTGAGAAGGAAGAGGATATGGCGCAGATGCGTAAGCTGCTCGACAACCTCGAGGATAACGACGATGTGCAGGCCGTTTGGCACAACTGGGAGAATGAGGATGATTACGAGGGTTAATGCCCCGGTCAAAACCGCATAAAAAAGCACCGCATACCTCGGTATGCGGTGCTTTCTTCACTTTCTCACGAACTTTACCGCACTCATTGCAGCCTCGGCGCCGTCTGCGACGGCCTTTGCCACCTGCAGCAGACCGCCGGTGCAGTCACCGGCCGCAAACAGGCCGGGCACAGCCGTCGAGCCGTCGGCGTTCGCCTTGATGCGCGTGCCGTCCAGCTGCGCACCCAGCTTGCGGGCAAAATCGCCGCTGCCTGCGGTGCCGTAGGCGACGAACACACCGGAAACGCGCAGCGATTCTCCCTCGGCAAACGCCACGCGCGACACCAGCTCATCGCCTTCGACCGCCTTGACCTTGCGCGTTTCCACGCGCAGACCGTCCGGCAAATCCGCCGGAGCCTCGCTGCCGTTCGTCAGCAGCGTAACGGACTGTGCCACTGACAGCAGCACCCGCGCTTCCTCGAGCGCATACTCACCCTGACCGAGCACGGCAACGTCCTTGCCGCGATAGAAAAACGCATCGCAGATGGCGCAGTAGCTGACGCCGTGGCCCTCAAATGCAGCTACGCCCTCGATTTTCGGCACCGCACGCGGCGAACCGGTTGCCAGAATGACCGCATCCGCGTCAAACACGCCGTCCGCAGTCTTAACCGTAAAGCCTTGTGCCGCATACTCAATACCGGTTACCTCGGTCTGCCGCAAAACTGCGCCCAGACGTTCGGCCTGCTTCTGTCCGCGCTCGAGCAGCTCTGCGCCGGAAACCGGCTCAATAAAGCCGAAATAATTCTCGATCTTGTCCGTTTTGGCCAGCGCACCACCGTCCTTATACAGAACGGTTGCCTGCATGCCGGCGCGTACCGCATAAATCGCAGCACTCAGTCCCGCCGGTCCGCCGCCAATGATAACAATGTTGGGCATTCTTTTGTCCTTTCCAAATTGAAAATTGAGAATGGAAAATGACGGATACACGCAATGCGCGATACCTCAATTCTCAATTATTCCTTTTCAATTCTCCATTATTTTGCGGTTTCCTCGTCAAACCACTGCTGATACGCCTTCTGCAGCTTATCGAGCAATGCAGGATCCTTGCCGCCGAGCGGCTTGCCATCCAGCTCGCATGCGCCGACGCAGTGCGTGCCGGTGGACAGGATCATCACCTCATCCGCGTTTTTCAGCTCATCCACAGTGAACGGCGCGATGCGGGTCGGCACACCAAGCTTGTCGCACAGTGTAAGGAAATGCTTGCGCGTAATACTCGGCAGAATGAGATTATCCGCCGGAGGCGTACAGAACACGCCATCCTTGAGAATCGCCAGACCGGAATGTGCGCCCTCAGTCACGCGGTCGCCGCGGTGGAAAACGACCTCGTCGCAGCCCGCCTCAACAGCCTGCTGCATCGCCATGCAGTTCGGAATAAGGTTGAGCGTTTTGATGTTGCAATGCAGAAAACGCGTGTCCTCGACCGAAATCAGCTTGTACGGATGATCCTGGCGGTCCAGTCCGCACGGCTCGGAAAATGCCATCAGGCTGGCCTTGCCGCCCTTGGGGAACGCGTGCATGCGGTGTGCCACTGCACGCGTGGACTGCCAGTACAGCATATGCGGCGCATCCGAATCCAACTGAGACACCAGCTCGTTCAGCGTTTTTGTCAGCTCGTCACGCTGCATCGGCGGCTCAATGCGGAGCAGCTTCAGACTGTTGTAAAAGCGGTCCAGATGATCCTCAAGCTCGAAGATTTTCTTGTTGTTGACCATCGCCGCATCGTAAACGCCGTCGCCGAAGTAAAAACCGCGATCGGTGATAGGCGCCTGCACCTCGTCAATGCGGCCGATTTTTCCGTTATAGTATGCAATATCCTTCATGGGAATATGCCTCCTTTGATCAAAATTCCGGGTCAATCTAATCTCAGTATAACGGTTTTCGACAGGGTTTGCAAGTAGGCCGGAAACGCGGTATAATAATTAAACCGGCAGGTTGCTGACAGGCGCTATCCGATACCGCAACCGCATGTTGCTTGTCCGTAAAAAGATCCTATGATACACTTACCTCACGGAGGTGTTCGATTATGAATACAAAGGATATTTTATATCATCTCAGAACCGAAAAAGGTCTCTCACAGGACGAACTGGCTGCAAAAGTTTTTGTCACCCGACAGGCGGTATCCCGCTGGGAAACCGGCGAAACCACGCCGAATGTCGAAACGCTCAAGCTGCTTTCCGCGTTCTTTAACGTGTCGATCAATACGCTTCTTGGCTCTCCGCAGCAGCTGATCTGCCAATGCTGCGGCATGCCGCTTGAAGATTCCATCACCAGTAAAGAGCCGGACGGCTCCTTTAATGAGGACTACTGCATGTGGTGCTATGCCGACGGAACCTTCAAATACACCACGAAAGAGCAGCTGATTGACTTTTGCGTAACGCATATGGCAACCGAAAGCTGGCCTGCAGAGCAGGTTCGCGCCCATATGGAAGCCATTGTACCGACCCTCAAGCACTGGAAGAAATAAAGGAGAACGCTATGCCGTTTGACTTCAAAAAAGAGTACAAGGAACTCTATCAGCCGAAAAGCAAGCCGCAGATTACCGCAGTGCCGCCAATGAACTACATTGCCGTGCGCGGCACCGGCGACCCGAACGAGGACGGCGGTGCATATCAACAGGCCATCAGCGTGCTGTATGCCGTGGCCTACACGCTGAAAATGAGTTATAAGACCGATTATAAAATCGCAGGCTTCTTTGAATATGTTGTTCCGCCGCTGGAAGGTTTCTGGCGGCAGGATGATGTAGACGGTGTAAATTATGCGGATAAATCCGGTTTCCACTGGATTTCCGTCATTCGTCTGCCGGATTTTGTGACCAAGACGGATTTTGACTGGGCCGTACAGACGGCAGCAAAAAAGAAACAGCTGGATTGCTCCTCAGCCGAGTTTTTGACGATTGAGGAAGGTCTGTGCGTACAGATCATGCACGTTGGCTCCTATGATGACGAGCCTGCATCTGTTGCGGTGATGGACGAGTATCTCGCACAGAACGGCTATGCAAACGATCTCACCGCCGAACGGCTGCACCACGAGATTTATCTCTCCGACCCGCGCAAAACCGCGCCGGAGAAACGCAAAACCGTCCTTCGCCACCCGATCAAAAAGGCGTGAAATAACACGAATACTTTTCAGAAAGGTTTGATTTTTTGTCCGGAACACTTCTTCATATCTGCTGTGCGCCCTGCTCCATTGCGTGCATCGACACGCTGCGGCAGGAGGGCATCGAGCCGGTAGGTTTTTGGTACAATCCCAACATTCATCCGATGAAAGAGTACAAAATGCGCAAGAATACGCTCGTTGAGTATGCAAAAAGCATTGATCTCAAGCTGGAGATTGAGAACGAGTACGGCCTGCGCAAGTTCATCGAAGCTGTTTATCCCAACTGGGACAACCGCTGTGCGACCTGCTATGCGCTCCGCTTTGAGGAAACCGCGCGCTACGCCGCCGAGCATGGCTACGACCAGTTTACCTCTACCCTGTTTGTCAGCCCGTACCAGAATCACGAGCTGATGCGTCAGATCTGCGAACAAATGGCCGAAAAATACGGTGTCGAGTATCTGCACCGCGACTTTTCGCCGCGCTTCCGCGAGGGACAGGATAAGGCGCGTGAGCTTGGCCTGTACATGCAGAATTACTGCGGCTGTGTTTTCTCCGAGGAGGACCGCTATCGCAAGCGCAAAAAGAAGAAAAAGCCGGACGACGCGCAGGCGTAAGACGGAAATCGGGGTGTTTCGGCACAATTCGACCGAAACACCCCGCAATAACCGCTTTACAAACGCACGAAAGACTGGTATACTATATCATGTACTCGCGCCCGTAGCTCAGCTGGATAGAGCGTTGGACTCCGACTCCAAAGGTCATGCGTTCGAATCGCACCGGGCGTACCACTGATAACCGTCTGTTCCGTTGGAACGGGCGGTTTTTCTTTACTTTTTCAAGGGTTGCTTTCACGGAGTAAAATTGAGGCTACTACGTGGTAGCCTGAACAGTAAAAAGGAGCGGCACTGCCTCGCCTCTTGTCATGGGGTTCGCCTCCTTCAAAATCGCTTGTATCTTCATTATATCTGACGTTTCGGCAAAGGCCCAGGGGAAAACGCAGATCGCGGCAAAAGGTTTGTCCCAGGGGTCATTACAGCTCCATATCCTTCTGCCGTGCCGGCGCCTGCCGGGGCGGGGACAGGAACTCCTCTACGTTCCGGCGCACGGCGGCGTAGTCCTGCTCCTCCCGCCGCGCCTTCTGACGCTTGGCGGTCAGCGCCGCCCTCCGTTCTTCATAAGTGTTTGGGATGGTCTCGCCTGTCGGCTCGGTCAGCGCTTCAAAGCGTTTCACGCTTTGAGGTCTCCACCGGAGACCCGCGCCCTAGCAAGCATTTTTGACTGTTCGGGCAAGGGATCTGAAAATCTCAAAATTCGCAAGCGGGTACTCGCTTGCTGTGCTTGCTGCCCACTTCGCCGGACGCCTTGTGTTTCTTCGGATATTCGTATACAATGTAATATGTTGAGTATTATCCATGCGGAGGTGCGGTATGAACGGGATCAAGGGCTATATCTCCATTCGGGAGGCGTCTTACCGTTGGGGCGTGTCGGAGCGGCGGGTCAACCAATACTGCGCAGCTGGACGCATCCCCGACGCGTCCCGGTTCGGGCGTTCATGGGCGATCCCGGAAAACGCGGAAAAGCCGTCCGACCCGCGCTTTCAGAAGCAGCGCCGCGATTCCGGCAGAACAAGCACCTGACGAACACCCGGTTGCATTTGAAGCATCCGCAAAAAGGAAGTGAACGCTATGACCTGCGACGAGAGCTTATACCGCCAATATCTGAGCGGCGACGACGAAGGGCTCAATGCCCTGATGAAAAAATACGGCGACCCGCTGACCCTGTATATCGACGGCTATCTGCACGACGTTCACGAGGCGGAGGAGCTGATGCTGGATGTTTTCGCCTATCTGTTCACGAAAAAGCCGAAAATACGGGACGGCGGCTTCAAGGCGTATCTCTATAAGGCGGCGCGGCACATGGCGCTGCGCCACAAGAGCAAACGAAAGACCTTGTTCAGCCTCGATGCGCTGACCGGCGAGCCGGAGGGGCGGCTGCTGGCGGAGGAGGTCATACGGACAGAGGAGCGAAACCGCATCCTGCACTTCTGCATGGATGAAATGAACCCAGACTACCGGGAGGTTTTGTACCTCACCTATTTTGAAGGCATGAGCTACGCGCAGGCGGCGGAGGTCACGGGAAAAACGGTGAAGCAGATCACCAACATGGTATATCGCGGAAAAGAAAGCCTGCGAAGGCTGCTGGAACGGGAGGGAATCACAAATGCGGAGTCATGAGGAGCGCGTCGCGGAGACGAAGCGGCGCATCGCCAAAATGGAACGGGAGAAACGGCTGCGGCGCAATACGATTACCATGGCTTCCGCCGTAGCGGCGTGCCTTGCGCTGCTCATCGGCGCGTCCTTCGCCATGCCCGGCATTGCCGCGAAAATCCAGACAGGCGATTATGCGGGCTTTGAAACGGCGGCAAGTATGTACGGCGGCAGCGCGGCCTTGGGATACATTATCATCGGACTTTTGGCGTTTTTACTCGGCGTGTGCGTGACCGTTTTGTGCTTCCGGCTGCGGCAGATGAACCGGGAGGACGGGCAGGACAGGAAAAGCGAGGATGCGCATGGAGCTGATTGAGAACCTGCTGCAACTGCTGACCACGTTTGTCGGCGCGCTGCTTTCGGGTATCGCCTACCGGAAAAGCGGCAGGCAGGCCTACTTTCTGCTGCTGTGCTTCTACGGCTGCTTTGCCCTCGGTGCGCTCTACTGGACGCTATATCTGCTGCTGTTCGATACCACACCACGCGTTTTCTATGTGTCGGAGTTCGGCTGGGTGGCGAGCGTAATTTTCCTGCGGATATTGCAGGCCACGCTGACCGGAACAAATGAGCGCAGTTTCCGCTGCCGCAGGGCGTGGCTTGCGCCTGCGTTCGGCGTGCCGCTGCTGGCGTTCTACTGTACTTTCGGGGATATTCTCTCCAACCTGATCTGGTGCGGCATGATGATCGTTCTCTCTTACTGCGCCATTCGTGGACTGGTCTACGCCAATGGGCAGACGGGTGCGGCGCGAAATATGCGATACTTCCACATCGGCGTGCTGTGCTTTGCCGGTTCGGAATATCTGCTGTGGACGGCGGGCTGCTTCTGGCCGGATACCTCACCGGCAAGCCCCACCTTCTGGTGCGATATGCTGCTGACGCTTGCCATTCTGGGGCTGCTGCCCGCCACGAGAAAGGCGGTGGAAGCGTGACCTACATCGAAAACATCTTCCTCTGCATGGTATCTCCCCTACTGGTGGCTGCCCTGTGCATGGGCAGGCGGCAGCTCCGCTTTTTCCTGTTTTGCATTGCCGGGATGGGGGTGTGCCTGCTTTCGGCTTACATCAATACCTTCCTCGCGGCGGTGTGTCAGGCGGACGCCCTTGCCGCCACGGCGGAGATCGCGCCGGTGGTGGAGGAAACGATGAAGCTGTTGCCGCTGGTGTTCTATCTTCTGGTGTTTGAGCCGGAGGGAGATAAAATCAAGGCCGCCGCAATAACAGTCACTCTCGCCTTTGCCACCTTTGAAAACGTGTGCTATCTCATCCAAAACGGCGCAGACCGCTTCTCCTTCATCTTCTTCCGGGGCTTCGGCACGGGAGCCATGCACGTCCTCTGCGGTTTGATCGTGGGCGGCGGGCTTGCCTACACATGGCGGCGGACGTGGCTGAAGATCGCAGGCACCTGCGGGCTGCTGGGCGCGGCCATCACCCTCCATGCCATATACAATCTGCTGATCGCCTACGGCGGCGCGGCGCAGTACATCGCCTACGCCCTGCCGGTGCTGCTGGTGGCGGCAGGAAGATGGTCTGTTTTCCGCTTATCGCGGAGGAAATAACCGAATATTTACTCTCTGAGAGCTGCCTTTTGGCGGCTCTCAAATTTTTTTGAAAAATTTTGCGTTTTGGGTGAGAGTTTTTTCGATTTTTTGTACCTATATAAGTGAAGGGGTTTTTAAGCCGCATTTCAAAAAATCCAGAGAGGAGGTCCAAACGGAATGTACGATACCGCAAGGCGGGTCGCACTCGTCAAGCAGCGGGTGCAGGAAAACACCCGCCGGAGGCAGCGGCGCGAGGCAATCAGCCTCTCCGCAGTGTGTATGCTGCTGTGCGCGGCGCTGATGCAGACGGCGGGCACGGTCGTCGGGCTGGGACAGACCGCCGCATGGGGCGCGTTCGGCGCGATGCTGCTGCGGGAGGACGTGGGCGGCTATGTGCTGGTAGGCGTTGTCTGCTTTGCAGCGGCGGTGGTCATCACCGTGCTGTGCTTCCGGCTCAGAAACAGAGAAAATCAGAAAAAAGACGGGGCGGACAAGCCCACTCGACACGAACAGGAGGAGGAAAGCCAATGAAAAAACGAATACTCAGTATCTTGCTCTGCCTTTGCATGGCGGCGTGTATGCTCCCCACCGTGGCGTTTGCGGCGGATAAAGGAAAGGCGATACAGCTTGGCACAAACGCACTAAGTAAAAATGTAAACACAGAGGCCGCACCGACCGTGTATTTCGGGCAAGACCATGGAGATAATCCCGGTGCATGGCGTGTAATCGGCTATGACGGGAACGGTGTTGCCGGCGCACAGGGGGATATGACCCTGCTTGCGGCAGACACTATGGGAGTAACTGCGTTTAACAGCGTTGCTTATAGCGACGAATATGCACCGAGTGAGTTGAAAACCGCAATAGACACGCTTGCAGCAAAGCTGACGACAGAAGAAAATGCTGCCGTAAAGAAACGGACGCTAACAAGCGGAAGCTACGACGGAGAGAATACCGACTGTGTAGCGGGAGATCAGGTGGATAACGCTGTATTCTGGCCGCTTTCCATAGCGGAAGCGCTTGCGGTAAATCAGGATCTGCGAACTGTGGATAAAAAAAATACAAATTGGGCGATGTACTATTGGTGGCTGCGCTCCCCAGGCGAACCATCTTTTAGTGCTGCCATTGTGGATGGTAGCGGTGAAGTCTTCGACAATGGCATGCACCATATTTCCGAGAAGTATGGTGTTCGTCCCGCTTTTAACTTAAATCTAAATTCTGTTCTCTTTATATCTGCTGCCGAGCACGGAAAAGTTGCAGATTTAACGACCCCGATCGCCGAATACGCCGGAGATGAATGGAAGCTGACCTTGCATGACAGCGACCGCGACGATTTTACGGCAAAGACGGTGCTGGTCAACGGTAGTGTGCTGGAGGTCGAATACAAGAACGCAAAAGTGGGCGATAATGAATATATATCTGCCGTTATTAAGGATGCGGACGGGAGCATTTCCCGCTATACACGCGTTGTGCAGCTGGACGGCACGACAAACGGTACACGCGGCAGGGCAGCGATTGACCTGACCGGCATAGACATGACCGGCAAGACGCTCTGCGTGTTCAACGAGCAGTTTAACGGCAATCATAAGACCGACTATGCCGGCGCACTTCGGGAAGTGAAGCTGACGGACGAGATCGACGAGCAGTTTACCCTTGCTCCCGGCGGCAGATATTATTTTGACCTTTCGGCGATGGGTATTCCCGGCACGGTGAACGATGCTCTGCCGGATAATACCCTGCACTATGTGCCCTTTACCTACGCAGGGACGGTGGACGCCTACAAGCTCACATCGGAGACGGCAACGACCGAGGAATATGCACAGCAGAACAAATATCCCCACAGCCTGTTTATTGCGGACTACAATGTAACACATAAAATAAACTGGGATGACCTGAATACCGCAAATCTGATTTTCGGCAAGGACTATGCCGCCAGCGGCGTGGACTATACGCTGCGTGCGCCGTCTGTGGGAAGTCGTTATACAGACTCGGGTGAGTCCCAACGCGGCACGCCCCAAAGCAACGAATGGGACAGGGTACTGGATAAGGACGACGGATATATCAAAAACCGGAATAAGGTGTATTCGTGGGGGCAGGATACTACGAACTTTGGGAGTGGTTTCCGTGCGGTTCGTGGGTACTACTCGGCCCGCCACTGGTATTACTACTCGTCCTCGTATCAGAACGTCGACCTCGGTTTCCGCCCCGTCCTTGAAGTCCCGAACCCCGGCACGCTGGGCCCTGACGGACTGAAAGCCGTTACCCTTGCTCTCGGCGGCGGCAAATTGGACGGCAGCACGGATACTATTCAAATCATTGTGAAAAACGTCAGCAAGTTTACCGCGCCTGCGTCCGACGGCCTGACCCGCCCGGACGGAAATACCGGCAGCTACTTTAAGTGGCTTGGCAGCGACGGAAACCTGTACGCCCCCGGTGAAAGCGTTCCGGAGGTCGTAACCACGCTGACGGCGCAGTGGACAGTCAACCAGTACACGATTACCTATAATCTGGCCGGCGGCACTGTGGAGAGCAATCCCAACACCTACACCATCGAGACGAAGGCTTTCACCCTCAAGAATCCTACCAAATCCGGCTATACCTTCACCGGCTGGAGCGGCACGGGGCTTGACGGCGAGAACAATATGACCGTCACCATCCCAACGGGCAGCACTGGCAACCGAATCTATACGGCACACTGGCGTTATAATGGCAGCGGCCATTCTTACAGCTACTACACCATCAAGGCAACTGCCGGGGCTGGCGGCTCCATTTCTCCCTCCGGCAATGTCAGCGTCCGCGAGGGCCGGGATCGGACCTTCACCATCACCCCGGATAAGGGCTACGCCGTCTCCAACGTCAAGATTGACGGCAAGAGCATCGGCGCGGTGAAGTCCTACACCTTTGAGAATGTCCGCAGAAACCATGCCATCGAGGTCATCTTTACGAAAGCCAACGGCAACCCCCAGACCGGCGTGTTTGTGGATGTAGCCACCGGCAGCTATTATGAGGATGCTGTGGATTGGGCAGTGGAGAACGGCATTACCAAGGGAACCGATGATACCCATTTCTCCCCGGACGGCATCTGCACCCGTGCGCAGGCCGTGACCTTCCTGTGGCGTGCCGCTGGAAGCCCCAAACCCGAAACCCGCACCATGCCCTTCACCGACGTTCCTGTGGGCAGCTACTACTACGATGCTGTGCTGTGGGCGGTAGAAAACGGCATCACCAAGGGCACCAGCGACACCACGTTCAGCCCCAACATGACCTGCACCCGCGCCCAGATCGTCGCGTTCCTGTGGCGTTCCGAGAAGTCCCCGGCAGCGGGTACAGCCAATCCCTTTGCCGATGTGAAGTCTGACGCCTACTATGCTGATGCGGTACTGTGGGCGGTCAAGGAGAACATCACCAAGGGAACCACCAGCACGACATTCAGCCCCAATGTGGATTGCACCAGAGCGCAGATCGTGACCTTCCTCTGGCGCTGCAAGAAGTGACCGGCTGACATACGGCTAAACATGGCATGACCCCGTAAGCGAACATCGGACAGCGCAGCGGACGGGCATCTCGCCCCAAAGCTGCGCTGTTCTCTTTTCGCTATTCCCGGCAGAACACCCTCCGGCACATCTGCGCCTCAGCCATCAGCGACTCCCGCGGGAGATCGTTTCCTTCGACTCCCGCAGCAAGGACGAGTTTGTGAGGCTGGTCATGGACAGTGACCTGCGGCAGCGCGACCGGAATATTGCAAAGCGGATCACAGAGTTGGATGCTATCTTCAAGCGGCTCTATGAGGACAACATTTCGGACAAGCTCTCCGATGAACGCTTTCAGAAGCTCTCTGCGGACTATGAGAAGGAAGAACGGGACCTCAAGGGGCTGACGAGTTCCCTTCGGAAAGAAGTGGAGCTGGAGGAAAGCAAATCGGCGGATGGTGATCGTTTTCTCTCCGTTGTGGAGAGGTACACGGATATCCCGGAGCTCACGCCCTGCATCCTCCATGAGTTCGTGGAGAAAATCATCGTCCATGCGGCCAGCGACCTGAAGGGCAAGAATCGGACGCAGGAGATCGATATTTACTACAAGGGTATCGGGGTCTTGGAAATGTCAAAAGTCACGGCATCAATGAAAAAAAGAGGAAACGGTACAGCCGAAGCTATACCGTTCTCTCTTTCCTCACGATGTTTTCTTATCGGGAGCTGCCTTGCCGCTCTTTTCGTTTTACTCTATGCTTTCGCTCTGCTCCGACAGATGCAAATCCAAATTTCGACCGCGTGTGCAAACACTGCGAATGTACACATAGCTGTGGATTTCATCAACCGAATACAAAATCACGTCATTTCGCGTAACATACTACGGTATCCCGATACTGCTGCATAATATACATCAGCTTTTCCGTAATGTCCCGCTCGGCTGTTGAGGTGTAAGATATCTTATATCCTTGCGGCACGACTCTGAAGCAGCTCCTTTACTTTAGCGTCCATATCGCACTGCGCAGAGATGCGTCCGGCAGCAATATCCTCACTGCTGCGCGACAGCTTTTCACTGATTTCCGTTTCGCTCATATCATCCCATGCACGAAGCGACGGACGAAATGGCATACCGCCTTCCTGCAGGCTCTGCTGCGCAAACATCCGTACAGCCTCAGCGAACGAGGTGCCCATACTGCGGTAAAGCGCTTCTACCTGCTCCTTTACTGCACTGTCAATGCGGATCTGAAGTGTTGCATCCATAGCCATAAAATCATCTCCTTGTAGTGCGATTGTATTACAGTTTTCTTTGTATGTCAAACGGTGGTGGTCAAAAGATGACCTTGCAAAGTTCCGGATCTCGTCCTATTCTATCAATCACCAGAATAGAAGGGACTTGAACGGAGGACTTCATGCAGGCAATTAAAACAGTCGCGTTTCGGAAAGCAGAGAGCACCAGCAGACGAATTCGGGAACAGACAGCGTGGTTTTTTCTCCGACATATGCACATCGACGAGGACACTTCCCCCTCTACAGCATTTCATGCGCTCCTGACACGGAAAGAACGTGAATCTCTGCCCGCACCGCAAGGCGAAAAGGAAAAACGGTACGGCAGAAGCTTTGTACTCGTTCAGCCTTGTTCGAAGCACAGCTTTATGATACGATAAATGCATACACAAAGCTGTTCATCATGGGCACAGAAGATATTCCCACCGGTCTGCGGTACAAGCTAAATTCTGATCTGACTTCATTCAATGAGCAGACCACGCAGGCGCTGATGAATCAATCCACAATTTGCATACGTCAGAACAGCACTGCCGACCAAATGGCAAAAGAACTGCTTCTTGTATGGGATAAAGCCTCCAAGCGATTAGCCGATGATATTGACGGTGCCTATATACAAGCCAGCTGGTATTATCTCCTGCATCAGTTTGACAAAGCCGGCTATCACAAATTTCAGTATATTGTCGAACATCAGCAGGGACTTTGTAATACCTGTCTTTCATTCAGCAACAAAACTTTTACGCTGAATGAATTGATTCAGCAGGACTTGCTTCCGCCACTGCACCCGCACTGCCGCTGTGCCGTAATTCCGGTTTACGAATCTTCATCGGCATTGGAACAGCCCACTGTTGCTGCATCACCCAGCGCCGACAATCATGCGAATTGGTATGATGCACTGCTGCGCATTCCCTCTGATGCCAAAGCACTGCTGAACGGTTTTGTTGCCGCCCAGCAGGAACGTATTGGTCGTGGAACACTCGGCGGCTTTCTTGACTGGCTCACTATGGGTACAGTCAGCGGTCTTTATGAGGGATTAAAAACGCGCACAGATGCGATGACAAAAGATCCCTCACTTTATAATATCGTAAACTGGCTGACTCTGGGCACCGCTGATATGGTAAAGGGCGCATTTTCGCCGGATGAACCGCTGTCGCTTGAACACTGGCTGAATTCACTCGGTGTTGCCTCAATCACTGTAAGCGCGTATGAATTAGCCCAGAAATATGCTCCGGCGATGATTGATGATGTGGCGGCGTTTGAAAATACAGCGGCTCAAAACGCTGTGGAAATCAACCTGCCAGAAGATGCTCTGATTGTCCGTGATACCAAATACCTTGATGAAAGCGGTCATGTTGACTATCCTAAATACGCACCGGATAATGGATTTGTGGCAGGAACAAAGCATATAGAAACACTTGATGTCGGTGCTTTAATCGACCGCTATGGCGGACCAGGTGGTGATTTTACCGCACCCAAAGGTACACCATATAAAATGCGGTCATTGCCCTATTATAAAAATCAGAATGTCTATCATGTTTATCGAGTGATCAAACCCATTGAAAATGTAGAAGCAGGAAGAATCGCTCCGGCGTTTGGCGAACGAGGCGGCGGCATACAGTACCGCCTGCCAACTAATATTAAAGAACTAATCGAAAACGGTTATCTAGAGGAGGTTATTAAATGACTGCAATGAACCAAAACCAGCTCCGTGCGATCTTCCACTATTTGAAAGTCCCTGCCAGTGCCTATGACTTGGGTAATAATATGCGACTGGGTGCCTGTGAAACAATAGAGCATACCTCGCAAGGCTGGGAAGTATATGCGACTGAACGCGGCAGCAAGTGTGCTGTTAAGGTATTCTCCAATGAAACCGATGCCTGCTATAATCTGCTCTATCGCATGACACATTATTGCGATATTGATAAAACCCTGCCGAATTTAACTATCCGTAAGCTGCATTCCATTCTGGTCTATCTGAAAGTACCCGAAGACCTGTATAACTTCAGCGCCGGATATTTCGGTACGAACTGCTATTCCATGGAATGGACAGCGCAGGGCTGGGAGGTATTCTTCGCCGTGAACGGCGAAAAGTGTGATGTTACCGTCTTTGACAGCGAAACCGATGCCTGCCTCGACCTGCTGTATAAGGTGATGCATCGCTAAGCACCTTGCACAGCAGCAACAGATTGGGTATAATAAAAGCAGATATCTGGCACAGCAGGAGAGATAACTATGGCAGAAAGTTTTACCGCGCAGCTTATTCGGCGTTTTCAGATCGAACAGAAGAAAAATGACCACGGCGGCGTATACGCGTTCGCACAGAGAACACTCGCCTATCATTCCAACAGAATTGAAGGCAGCACATTAACGGAAAAGCAGACGGCATCTCTGTTCGATACCGGCACCCTGACGTCGGAAGATGCGCTGATTCGCGCAAAAGACATCAATGACCGGCCACTTTCTGATGTTCAATGAAATGCTGAAAACCTATCAAGAGCCGCTTTCGCATGAACTGATGAAACGGTATCATTACAAGCTGAAAAGCGGCGTGTTTGAGAACATTGCAAACGGTTATCTGATCGGAGAATACAAGAACCGCCGGAATATCGTATCGGATATTACAACTACGCTGCCGGAGGATGTCCACGCACGCATGACGACACTTCTGGACGAATACAATGCAGCAGACAAACATGATCTGCACGGATTGGCAAAGTTTCATGCAGATTATGAGGCTATCCACCCGTTCCAGGATGGAAACGGACGAACCGGGCGGCTGATCCTGTTTAAGGAATGCCTGAAAAACGATATTATCCCCTTTGTGGTAAATGATAGCCGCAAAGCAGAATACTATCATGCGTTGAATACCGCGCAGACAAAGCAGGATTACAGCCTGCTGGAGCGGTTCTTCCGCGAGGAGCAGACCGAATACCGCCAGCAGGTCGAGGGTTTCCTGCCACCGGTCGAAAAATAGCCGAAGCTATTGCGGCTACTGTCAGGCTACTGCCGGTGAATACAGGTGGTTGCAACAGGCATAGAAAACGTATAAAAATAGTGAAAAATGTCTAATATTTGCGCTGTTTTAGCGGGAAATGCAGGATGAATACCTCATACAGCACCGCTCCGACTCCAAAGGCCATGCGTTCGAATCGCACCGGGCGCACCAAAATGTGTTGATGAAAGATGCAACGCCGAAAACGCCGCACGAAAGTGTGGCGTTTTCACATATAATGCGCTGCTTTTAGAACGAAAAGGCTGCAAAACTCGATTTATCAGAATTCCAGTTTTGCCCCGCGAGAGGCGACATTTTTAAGATGTGCCCTGCCAAATTTATGGTCTGGTGTGGTTCGAACACCAAGGCTTAAAAAAGAATAAAGAATAAGAATACAGGCTGATATGCTCCCCATAGAGTAGACACTCGAAATAACAAAAATTCGAGACTACACTAAGGGGAGCATTATTATGTCAAAACGGATACCGGAAGAGATCATCCACTCAACGGAGAAGGAAGCCAGGCAGCAATCTGTAAAAAGTACGGACTACGACATACGAAGAACGGATTGAAATTATCAGCTACTGCATCGAGAATGAAAATGACTACGCTGCTGCTGTTGCGCGATTCGGCGTCAGCTACCAGCAAATCTATTCCTGGGTGAGAAAGTACAATGAGAAGGGCATAGAAGGTCTGGTAGACAAGCCTGGTAAGCGTAAGGCCGAATCTGAGATGACAGAAGCGGAGAAGCTGCGCGCCGAGAACCGGATACTGGAAGCCCGAAACAGAAGATTGAAAACGGAGAATGCAGTGCTAAAAAACTCGAGGAACTCGAAATGAGGTGGCGCTGAGCGGAGTAAGACAAGAATATCTCTACATTTGTGTTCGGAAAATGCACGAAGATGGGTATGCAATAACCGAGACTTGTGATATTCTGAACCTGAATCGGTTCTATCGTTTGGTACATATTGTCGGCCTGCTTGCTGTCATCTGCAGAAAACGTCCGGCATATCAGCGGTCTAAGCCGGAAGTAACGGCGCACCAATGAATTACCGCAGCTTGCTGGATGCTGCATAAATGAAAACCAGGACCTCTGAGATGAGGTCCTGGAGAAAACTTTTTGTTTTTTCGTCTGTCTAATTGACAGGGAGCGGTTCACTCCGCCAATGTCAGGTCGATTTCGTTTTTTCCGACATAGATCCGCCTTTTTTCATAGCCAATCAACAAATTCTGAAGCTGACAGTTTCCACTGGCTGTATTCTTATTTTTCCTCTCTGTCGGTGGTTGTGGAGAACGGCGCGAATACGAGCCAGTAATTTTTCTGTACTGAATGATTTCGTACCAGAAAATGCGCGAAATGAGTTGCTGAGAGGTGCTGCGAACAACCGCTCAAATTTTGTTCCCAGAGATTTTTCGGCAGCAAAATCGGCTCTGAGTTTACGGAGAAAAGCAGCTTGCAGGTCTAAAAACTTGCAAGCTGCCTTCTAAACAGTCTGCACTTTACTGCACCCGAGATCCAGTCAGAATCATCCGGACGATCATCTACCGAAATAATATAGATACATATCCTCCATATTGGGTGCTGTTGGTACTGCGTCGGGTCGAGGGGCGCTTTTGCTGAGCAGACGGATCACACTTTTTCCGTCTGTGTGCATGACATTGCTGCAGGTATATTGCTTTGTGAGTGCCGCTTCGTCCGCAGCAGGAACTGTAACGAGCCAGACTTGCTCGTTCAGCTGCTCCAGCAGCGAAGCAGGCTTTTGCATTCCGAGGACAACACCTTTCCGAAGCAGAATGATTTCGTTTGCGACTGCTTCGAGGTCCGATACAATATGCGTCGACAGCAAAACGAGCTTTTGCTGGGAAAGATCACTGATGATACCGCGGAACCGGATCCGTTCTTCCGGGTCAAGCCCAGCTGTCGGCTCGTCCAGCACCAGAATTTCGGGGTCTCCAAGCAGTGCCTGTGCGATTCCCACACGCTGCCGCTGTCCGCCGGAGAAACCTTTCAGCTTTTTCTGCTTTTTGTCCTCCAGACCGACCATATGCAGAAGATCATCCGTCTGCCGCTTGGCCTCAAACTTTGACAAGCCCTTTAATCTGGCGATATAGAGCAGAAACTGCTCCGCTGTGAAATTCGGATAAACGCCGAAATCCTGCGGCAGATAGCCGAGCTTTTTCCGGAACGCGGCACCCATGACCGCAATGTCTTGCCCATTTAGCAATACACGTCCGGTCGATGGGGCGAGCAGATCCGTCATGATCCGCATCAGCGTCGTCTTCCCGGCTCCGTTTGGACCGAGCAAGCCATAGACGCCTGACCCGAGGGTCAGGTCGATCTGTTGCAGCGCGGCCGTATTGCCGTAGAGCTTGCTTATATGTTCGAAGGAAAGCTTCATAATTCCTTGCGCTCCTTTCTTTGATGGATGGCGGCCAATAATAATCCACCCAATAACAGCGCGTACCAGACACCCCAGACTCCCGGGGTCACACCGATTCTCCGTCCACGCATCCATTCTGCAAAAAATCCATACCGGACAAACCAGAAGAATTCAAACTTTTTCAGCACATCGGCATTGATAAAATAGCTGAACGCAAACGGAGCTCCGCAGATGCACATGGCCGCTGGCTGATTCTTCAGACTGTCACATACAAATGCTGCAAAGAGGAAAAATCCAATTGTTCCGATGAGAACGATCGCCGTGCTGCGGAACCATGCGTGATTCCAACCATCCGGTTGGGGAAGCCTGCCGGAAATGAGAATTGACAGCGCATGATTTCCGGCTGCTAACAGCACAGCACCAGCCGAAGCGGCAATGCTCCCGGCAATCAACCGGTTCCGGAACAGCGTGCTTCGACCATAGGCGGTGCTGTTGATGACAGGAAAGACTCCTGTTTCACGATCCGCGGAAAACAGACGGATCAGAACGAGCAGAACCAGAAAACCGAGTGTTACGGAGCCTATCTTATTCCAGAATTCTGCGGATAAGGACCAGAACGCATCGCTGCGGAATCGGGAATCGAAATAGGCGAGGACAGCCCGGACGGATAACCCGGCGCCCAGAACGAGCCAGTAGAGCGGATTCCGGAAACAGCGGATCAGATCAGCCTTCATGCCTTTGCTTTCCTCCTCCATATCCTCCAAAAGAGGAAAAACTCCAGAAGGATCATGCCAATCCCCAGCAGGACCGGTTTCCATACGTCCGACCACAAATATGGAAAGACCCACGAATAGCTCTCCTGCAGCAGATACCCACCGAAGCCGAACCGATAGAGCGTGTCGATCGGCACACGAAGGAGCTCCGGCAGCTGAGGCCCGACAGCGGAATACGCGAAAAACAGCAGATAGCTTCCGCCGCAGAGGAACAGACTGAGCGCTGTCCGCCGTGTCAGCGCAGCGACGATCAGGATAAACCCGGCGAAATATAACGCGCCCAGGAACAGAAAGCCATACTGGATCGCACAGTACGCAAGATTGGACATCGGCGGCAGCGCCGTATCCGCAAAATACACGCATCCAGCAACAGAGGAGAGGGCGCCTTCGAACCCGAACGCGCCGCCGTTTACCAGCAGACTGGCTGCGCCGATGATGAAAACAACGACCGCGCAATAGAGGACCGTAAACGCCGTTTTCGCCCTCCATGTGTACCGTCGGCCAAGCGCTGCCGTCCCGACAAGATCGTCCGTCCGGTATTCCTTTTCGCAGCAGACCAGCCGTGGCAATCCGACCGCAAGCAGAAACGCCGTCAGCGTCGCGCCATAGGAATAGATATTCTGCTGAACAAAATTCCACTTTTGCCGTGCATCATAGAGCACGCTGTAATTCTGTTCCGAAATTTCCGTGTATAGCCCCAGCAGCAGGTACAACCCGCCAAGGAGATACGCGACCCAGACCTCGCGGAACGCCCGATGCTTTCTGGCTTCATCCGATATGAGCCATGTCATAATGCTCTCTCCTTCGTTGAACATTGTATACAAGAATGCCGTATAAAATCAGTCCGATAGCCGCCAGCACAGCGTAGGCAGCGGTGGAGCAGAGCTGCAAAAGCCGGTCAAACGGCAGTACCGTCACGAGGAAGCAGAGCGCCGCCCAAAAGACGAGTGCAAGCAGGGACAGCCCTTCCGAATTGCGGAGCGAAGCAGACAAAAACAGGAGCAGCGCGCAGAGATAAATGCTCGGTACCGCGCCGCAGAGCGCCAGCCGCAAAAACGCCTCACTCGCAGAAACGTGCAGCATCACGGAAAGGAGCACCAGAGCGCCGAACATGCAGCATGAGATCACGACAGACCGCGCAGCCAGCATCTCCGGATAGGAATACGGAAATGTAGCCTCCAATTCACGCATGTTCTGGTTACTGGCGAGCACATACCGGTGGAACAGCAGGAGCATCGGCATGGGCGCGGTGCAGAAGATCGTCAGCATCGGCATAGACAAAGCCCTGACGCTGAGCAGACCGAAAATCAATGCACCCGCGAAAAGCCCAAGCAGCAGGCCCCCGTTTATTTCACCTGCGGCGATCCGCAGCAGCGTGAAGACCGGCGTCTGCCGGTCCCTTGGCTCCGGCATGGACGCTTGCAGCCGCAAAATGGTGCGGCGGATTTCCTGTTCCATTCGATCGTTCATTCGAAGTCCTCCCGCAGTTTATCTGAGAGTGTATTTCTGGCGGCACGAAGCCGTGATTTGACCGTCGGCAGCGGTGTGTTCGTCATTTGTGCGATCTCCTTTGCGGTAAATTGATGGAAATAATGTAAGATCACTGCCTCCCGCTGTGCGGCAGGCAGCTTCTCCAGCGCGGCTTTTACGGACATGGAGACCGCTGCCATATCTTCAAACGAGGCAGCCGGATCGGGTCGGTCGAACACGGTGTCTTCCACCTGAACGATTTTCTGTCGAAAGCGAAAGTAGTCCATACATTTGTTATGCGCGATCGTAAACAGCCAGCTGTCAAATTTCCGCCACGGCGTATAACTGCCGATGCTCTGCATCATTGCGATAAAAACATCCTGCGTCAAGTCATAAGCGTCCTGCTCATGCCCGGTCAATTTGAAAACATATCCGTAAATTCGCGGATACCAGCGGCGAACCAAAAGCTCCAGTGCGCTCTTATCTCCGCCTTTGATCCCGCGCACCAGTTCATGATCGCTATATTCCACCGCCTCACCGCCTTTTCTGTCAGTATAACGAACGAGAGCACCTAAAGGGATGAAAGATACAAAAGATATTTTATAAAAATTTTAACAGGTCCTTGCGTGTGTTTCCAACTGCATTATTTGAGCGCTTTTATATTTTAACACCGGAGCGCCAAAACTGCGCATTAGGAACCAAAGAATAGGCTTTATCTGGAGTTCACGCAAAAAGCAACCGCCCTGCAAGTCGTGACCTATTTAACATACAAGACGATAACTTGCTTCGCGGATGCCTTCCTTAAAAGATACCTCACATATTGTATCGCGGCTTTTGCAAAAACGTTTGACTTCACCGTGTCCCAATCTGCCAGTTTGACAATCTCCGGCGTGCTGACCGCCAATCTCTCCAAGACGGTTGCGAATTTACTTGCCAGCATCAAGCTGCAAGCCTATTCGCCGCCGCTGCCCATTGAGACGGACCGCATCCATGTTGCCAACGGGACGTTTTTCACGGACGGCAGCTTCAGTGCCGACAATAGCTACTGCAACAACCGCCTGACCGTCTCCTACGATCCCAGCGTACCTGCGTCGAAGCGTTGGCTGAAATTCTTATCTGAGTTGCTCCAAGCAGAGGACATTCCCGCCTTGCAGGAGTTTCTCGGCTACTGTCTGCTGCCCACCACCAAGTGGCAGAAGATGCTCATGCTCATCGGCAAGGGCGGCGCGGGCAAAAGCCGCATCGGTCTTGTCATGCGCTCCCCGCTGGGGGACAGCATGAATACCACCAGCATCCAGAAGGTGGAGAGCAATCGGTTCAGCCGTGCGGATTTGGAAAACAAGCTCCTGATGGTGGATGACGATATGGACATGAGCGCATTGCCCAAGACCAACTATATCAAATCTATCGTGACCTCCGAGTGCAAGATGGACATGGCGCGCAAGGGCGTCCAGAGCTACTAGAGCCAGCTGTATGTGCGCTTCCTCTGCTTCGGAAACGGTGCGCTGAACGCCCTGCACGACAAATCCGATGGCTTCTTCCGACGCCAAATCATGCTGACTACCAAAGGCCGGCCCGCAGGCCGAGCGGATGATCCATTTCTGGTGGATAAGCTATTGCAGGAAAAGGAGGGCATTTTCTCTGGTGTCTGGAGGGTCTGCACCGGTTGATTGGGAACAACTATCAGTTCAGCATTTCGGGCAAGGCCAGAGAGAATATGGAGACGGTCAAGCGCAGTAGCAACAATGTGATCGAGTTTCTGCAATCTGAGGGCTATATTCGTTTCAAGGCCGACAGCGAGGCCAGCTCCAAGGCAATCTATGAAGCCTATACGAGATGATGCGACGATAACGTACAGAAGCCCATGTCGGCAAACCGGCTCAGCTCGGAGCTAGCTCAGAACGAACGTCTTTACAACGTGGAGGCCACCAACAATGTCCATGTCGGCGGCAAGCAGGTTCGGGGATTTATGGGCCTTGAGGTGATCAATCTGCTGCTTTTCAGAAGATGCAATCTGAACTGGGGGATTACTTCAGCAAGGTATTCCGTACCATCACAACGGATAACGATCCTGAGTTTGCCCGGCTGGCAGAGTTGGAAACAGGAACGAATACGAAAGTGTACTTTACCCATCCGTATACATCCTGTGAGAAAGGGGCAATAGAAAACCACAATGGCCTGATCCGACGCTTTATACCAAAGGGAAAGCGGATTTCAGATTAGAGCGATGATGACATTCTGGCTGTGGAGCTATGGGCGAATCGTCTTCCGCCACCAGACTGATTCTAACAGATGAAATGCTCAACTTGATATTGTAATTTGCGGCTTTTGCGAACTTTACTTGACGCGGCCAAATCGCCGCTGCTTTAATTGTGCGGTATTGCCTTAGGCCAGAGGGCAAATGAATGTACTGCATGGCGAAGCCTCCCGTGCTGATTACTACGAAAAGCATACCGGTACAGACGCTGCCACGCACACCCAACTTCACTTCAAGCTCACAAGAAAAATAATTAAAACAAAAAAGCAGCAACTTTCGTTGCTGCTTTAGATGTAGGCGTTGAGTTATCTTCCCGGGCCGTCGCCAGCCAAGTATTGTCACCGTAAACGAGCTTAACTACTGTGTTCGGAATGGGAACAGGTGTACCCTCGTCACCATTAACACCTACTATTTCGTTGCACATTCCTGTGCAGCTTTGTTATTATAACATACCATCAGCCTACTGTCAACATCTTTCTTGAAGAAATTTGGTGACCCGTGGGAGAATCGAACTCCCGTTTGCGGCGTGAGAGGCCGCCGTCTTAGCCGCTTGACCAACGGGCCATA
>NZ_BMQH01000019.1:0-30577 GCF_014648015.1 Butyricicoccus faecihominis | reverse complement strand
GTCCAACGAGGAGAATATCAAGAAGGCCGCTGAGGTTACCAAGGCACATGTTGCGAAGTACTGGGCTGACTGATTTCACAGAGTGAAGATTTAAGAGTGGAGAGCGAAGAACTTTCCACTCTTTTTTTGCGTGGAAGCCCCTGGTGTTTTCGGTAAAATAAAAGTCGAGCAAAAGAACTCCAAAATGTGAGCACCCCGATGGCACAAAAAATGAGCCATTGTCAGCACCCCCAATAACAGCTACCATTAGTTTGTGTCCAATAAACTAAGGAGGTAGCAGAAAGGTGTTAAGAATGGACCGCGTCAAGTAAAGTTCACAACAAGGCTCCTGAAAAATGAAGTTAGGCTGCGGTGGTCAGTGTTGCCGCAATGGATTCCTGACCGAGATAAGCTCTGGAGACAGACCAGTCCTCAGCGTATTCCATGAGATACGTTGTCCCCAGGCGAATATAGGAACTTTCATTCGGAAAGATTCCGACCACGCTGGTACGTCTGCGGATTTCACGATTCAATCTTCCAATCCGCCTTCAAGGCACTGAACCGCTTTCGGAAAGCGGTTGGCGTAGGAGTCGATCACATCGCAGCGCTGCCATGAGGCTCCGGAAAAGGACTCACGGATTGCCGAAACCAACCCAGAGTGAGCATCTGAAATGATAAGCCTGAGCGTAGACAGACCACGGTCCTTCAGATTCTGAAACAGCACTCCATAGGAGCTCTTGGATTCTTCGGCCATAGGTTCAACGGCGATGATGTCTCGATGTCCATTTTCGTCCACACCGCACACGATAAGCACCGCTATGCTGACAATTCTGCCATCTACACGAACTTTTTCATACAGTGCGTCCACCCACAAAACCGGGTACACCATACCGGCAAGAGAGCGATTACGGAACTCCTCGACCTGCTCATTCAGTCCTTTTGTCATCTCACTGACCTGGCTTCTGGATAGATTTTCAATGCCGAGGCTATGCGCCAGCTTCTCCATTTTCCGGGTAGACACGCCTTGCACAAAAGCTTCCTGAACCACCTGTACGAGCATGGCTTCACTGCGCTTGCGCTCCGTGACGAAAAACGGAATGTAGCCGCCCTGACGAACCTTGGGCACCATGAGGTACATTGTTCCCATCCGGGTATCCAAGCGGCGTGGACGATAGCCGCTGCGGTAGCCGCTTCTTCCGTCCGTGCGCTGGCTCTTCTCTGCTCCCAGCTGCTGATCGACCTCGGCCTCCATGAGGTGTGTACACAGCCATTCCAGCATACTCAACATCGGGTCCGGCTGCGTCACACATTGCAGCAGCAATTCTGTCAGATTTGTGGTATTCTTTTTGCGAGCCATTAGGGCCTCTCCTTTACTTGATGATTTTTTCGACAACTATCATTTTACAGGAGCCCTGATGGCTTGTCTATTTTCTGTTTGCTTTTGCGAACTTGATTATACGCTATCCGCGCCAGCATCTCCATCGGTAACAAGTATAAGTTCTCTTCCTACACCGGCAGTATCGCTAACGATATCAAGGCATGGGACCTTAAAAAATGGTAATTTCATTGCTACCAAAAATACAAGAAAAGCGACAGGTATTCGCCTGTCGCTTTTCTGTATAGTAATCTCCGATCTTTTCATTGGAAAAAGCAAAGTGGTGTAGAGATTAATGATCTTTGTATTGGCACTGAAAATATATTTATTTCTCCGCGGCTTTTCTTCCAGGATGGGAGAGTGCCGCGGAGAATTTTTTGCGAAGAAAGAATTGCTATAGCTTTTGTAATTCCGGGAAAACCTTTATCTAAGAAAAAAATACAATATTAACATGAATATCATAAATATAATATTGGAGGCTGTGAATATTCCCAAATACCGCCCTCTCAGATTCCTGTTTTCTTTTGCAATATATTTGAAACTTATCAGGCTTGCCATGGATGCAATCAGAGTGCCGAGACCGCCAATATTGGTTCCGACAATTAAAGCCCGGTAATGATCTGTAAAGCCGGATAAAAGAAGCGCAGCGGGAACATTGCTCATAATCTGACTGGCAAGAACAGCAGTAAGTGTTTCCCTTCCTGCCATGATTCTTTCCAGCAAACTGCTGAATTGCGGAATCCTTCCAAGGTTGCCGATAAAAATAAATAATGCGATAAAGGTGGCAAGCAGGGAGTAATCCACCCTGCTTATATTTTCCCTGTTTCTTAGCAGCGTATATATAAGAACCAATACAAGAGGAATCTGGTATGGAATGATACGTGCAACAGTGAGCAGGCAGATTGCAAATAAGATCAGGTAAGCGGCCAGGTATTCCATGTTAAGTTCTTTTCTGTCAGAGAATCCCCAAAGAGTTTTATCTTTTTCGGAACCGCATACGTGAGGTGCTTTGGCAGCGGCTGCCTGTATCCATATCAGAAGAAGGATAAGTGCTGTGGCGGAATAGGGAAGCATCAGGGTTATTAATTCTGCCGCGGACATCCCTGCTCTGGCATATAGATAAAGGTTCTGCGGATTTCCGATTGGTGTGAGCATGCTTCCGAGATTAGCAGCGATTGTCTGCATGGCTACTATTTTAAGAAGCCAGTAATTGCCCAGTTTCTTTGGCAGTTTATGCACAATGATCAGTGCAAGAGGAACAAAAGTAATCAATGCCACATCATTGGTGATCACCATTGACAAGAAGAAACATAAGAGTACCAACAACCTGATCACACCCACAGTTCCCGATGTTCCCATCAGCAATTTTTGGGCAAGTATATCAAAAACACCAACAGCCTTCAAACCAGCTACAATTGCCATCAAACAGAAGAGGAGCCCGAGAGTCCTGAAATCGATATAAGTAAAATAAGCCTTATCCGGTCTGCCCCAGAACATAGAAAGAAGCGCCAGGATCACTGCAATTGACAAAACGGTTTCTTTCCTGAAAAAAACATATAATTTTTGTAACATAATATTTCCTTTCCGTTCCTCCTGGCTATCGTATGTGGCAGAAAAAAGAATCTAAACTGGAACTGGCAGCCTCCATGATCCGGCAGGTTATGCCTGAATTTCAGGAAAAAAAGCAGGTTATTAAAGGCCTTAAAACAGCTGATTCATCAACAAGTCTATTATTTATAAAGTTGTAAACGGGTGTATGGATATATACTGCTGTTACTTCATTGCGCCTGTACTGGTGAAATTAACATTATAGCTATAGCGGTAAGGGTCGCTGCCATACGTTTTAACATTGATATTATGATCAGTAAACGTCAGCACATATTTAATCTTCTCCATCGTTGAGGGAACTTCTGAATAGCACGCGGTTCCGTTTGCAACTGCTGTATTCGCAGAAGTAAATTTCGCTTTCTCTGCCGTGAAAAGAATCACGCGTCCGGACTTGATGTGGTCGAACTTAAAGGTTACTTCCTTGTTTGTTACATCTGTAATTTCAAGCGAACAGCCAAGCCAAGGACGGCTTGCGTCATTGGCCGAAGTAAAATATTCACCTAAAAAGCTCGCAGGACCGGAGATCGGTTTTGCTTTCAGCTGAAATGTCTTACGCTGATCCGGATCGATCATACGGGTAATAATTGCGGTTACTTCTGCACGGGTAACATATCCTTTTGGATTAAAATGTCCGTATGCCGTATTGCCGGTCAGAATGCCTGCACGGTAAAGCATATAGATGCGGTCGGAGATCTCATCGAAAGACCCGTCTTCGGTATAAATTTTATTTTCGGTCAAATCAAGGATTTGTCCATCCGGCACATTATTAATAGCGGTATATGCAGAATCCGGCAGCGCCTTGCTGATCCAGTATGCAAAATGCCAGCGCTGCTCATTATCCCTGCCACCGAAAATACTGTCTCGATAACTGCTGTCGATATACTGCTCTACATAATAATAGTACTTATCAGTCCAGCTCGATGGATTTTGCACTTCGACGATTTCATTGTGATGGTATGCCGCATGAATGCGCGCCAGAAAAACAGTCAGTTGATCGGTAGTTAAATTCTGATCGGGTGAAAATTTAGATGCGCTCGTACCGGCAGTAATCCCAAGTTCATAAGCCGATTTGACCGAATTGTAATACCATGCTGTTGATGGCACATCCGTAAACTGATCGGAGTAAGTACGTGTATTGTTGAAGCCATCAAGCAGTGCGCCTGCCGCCGGAATACTTCCGACCGCCATAACAGCTGCCATGGCAATGGAGATCAGTCTTTTTTTCATTTTCATACCCCTTATCCTGTTTCATGTCAATGTAAATTCATTATATCCTATCCATGTATTGAATGCAATGAGAATAGTAAATAGTAGGAAACTGTGGTATAATCAGGTTATATTCAGGGCTTTCGTCCAAAAGAGGAGAAAAAGTGTGAACAGGCATGAAAATCAAACGATGAAAATATTCGGCAAGCGGCTGACCGCTGGTCTGCTGGGTGCAGCACTGGTGATGAGTATGCCATTTGCAGCCGCGCTGACACAGAAGAACATTACCGTAGAGCGTGGTGTTACGGTTTATGTGGATGACCAGAAGCTCAATCCGGGTGACGCAAACGGCAATCCGGTAGAGCCAATGCTGTATAATGGTACGACTTATCTGCCGATTCGCGCGGTATCTGCGGCGCTCAATGTGCCGATCGCATGGGATGGAACGACGTCCAGTGCATATCTCGGCGAACATAAGGTGGATCAGAATGCGGTAAACCGCGCGAAAGCGTATGTTTCGGTCATCGAACAGCTGCAGAGCAAGTACGGCAAGCGCGCTGCCAGCGGCAGTATCGTCAGCGGTCTGGTGACGGCTATGCTGATTGATTTTGACGGTGACGGAAACGAAGAACTGCTTTGTGTTTGCAATACGAAGGAGAAAAACGCTAAGGGAACGAATAAGCACAGCACCTATATGGTTTATCACTGGGATGGCAGTAAAGCAAATTGCATTGCACAGCACGAGGTAATTAGTCCTTTTTCTCAGAATGATCCGGATTATTTCAAGAGAACCATTAATATTGGTGAACGCGATGGGAAAAAGTACCTGTTTTGGGAAGCCAATGGCTCCACAGTCGGAGAAGATGATGTCGGTCTTATCAGTCTGGTTGAAACCGTAGTGGACGGGCAATGGAAAGTCACTTGGGGTTTACGAGAAAATGAGGACTGGGGAGATAATGGACCGGTTGTGTGGATGACGGACTACACAACTGGCGAAAATATAGATGTAAGTGCAGGCTGGGCTGAACTGAACACATGGCAGGACGACATAAAAAACCAATATAATGTAACCGCTGACGGTCCAGATGCATGGAATATGTGTAACCCTTATGATAACCTGGCTCCCGCACCGGAAATCGCCCTTGCCAAGCTGAAAGCCATTGCCAACTCGCAGTCGTCCATTCTGGGCGGCAAGGCCTCGGGCGAATACACCGCCAAACGCCAGACAGAAAAGCTGGCTGTTGAAACCGGGGTTAAGGTCTATGTGAACGACAAGCTGATTGTTCCGACCGACGTCAACGGCAAGACGGTTGACGTGCTGCTTTACAAGGGCACAACCTATCTGCCGGTCCGCGCCGTTGCCAATGCACTCGATCAGGCTGTTGCATGGGATGGCGTGAGCTACAGCGTATACATCGGCAGTCACAAGGACGTATAATATGCAGAAGGTCTCTGTATGCCCTCAAAAGATATGAGCGAAATTCTGTTGCGCTGCCGCACTGGCGATTCGGCCGCACAGGAGCCGCTGGCGCTGCAGCCGATCACGGAGTCTTGGGAATCGACGATTGTGAACAGGTTAGCAACATATTTGCCTATAATCCTACTACCGGAGATCGAATTCCGAACGATGAGGTAGAATGGACAGTCAGTGATCCGACTGTAGTAACCTGCGATCCAGTAAATGGCGCTGTCAGTTCGGCGAGCCGGAAAAATAAAGGAGCCTCCATCGCCATGCGTGGAAGCTCCTTTGGGGTAAAGTAGGGTGATATGATTTTCAACAACTGAGATCTGAAAAACAAACAGGAGGAGACGGATATTTGTTTATCCGGTCATGAAGATTGGGTAAATACACGCTGATCGCTGGAGCGGTTTCATACCTGCTGTCTCAGACAGTGTATTCACGTATCACAGGCTTGCGGCAATATTCCAAATAACCTGCAGGGCATTCTTCACCGCGAGTAATACGTTTCGTACGTCCTCCTCTTTATCGCGATATGCCATGTCGCGACAATCCTTAATCGTTCCGTCGATGGGATCAAATCCCATCGTCCAGATGTCAGTATAAGGACTATCCACGGAAATTGATCTCTCAATGCCAACCTGATTCAGGCTGAAAAACTGGTTGGGCGCCAGTGCTTTCATGCGTTCATATACACCGTATCCATTTGCACCGTTGGCTTCGGTAAACGTCAGGAGCAGCGTTGTCAGGGCATATTCCATCGTTGCTGCTGCACGTTCATTGCCCAGTTCACGCGCCCGTTTGTTCAATGGCTTAATCAGTGTCATGTACGGCAGCACGCTGCCGAGCAGCTCACCGTTATTCTCTTTCGCGATAGCTGGCAGATATTCTGCCGCATATTCCAGAAGCGCATAAACTGCGTTTACATCCGCTTCCGTGCAGCCGAGGTTCTCCGCTTTTTCCAACAGAGATACCAGCAGAATCACCATAGATTTTACGCCGTTCTCCGGCAGAGTACCTGTCGACAGCACTGCAAGCGCCTTTGACGCTTCAACATCTTCCAGACTGGCGTTTTTTACGATCTCTCCCATGGACATCGTAAGCTTACAGGTGCCTGCGGCATCCCGGTATTGAATCCACTTTCCATTGCCATAAGCACAGGCGGCAATATCTCTCAGCTTGAACAGTCCGCTTTTCAGCGACTGCTCTGCTGTCATCGTGCGGGGCATTCGTTTCAGCATAATATTAACTGTGTCTCCTTTCCTGAGTTTACGGTTCTACATTCGTTTTGCGCAGTTCATCCTGCACTTCGTGAATATCTAATTCCAGCGGCTTTTTGTTCTGCGCAACACACATCGCGGCAACAATACCCATAGCATGCCCCATATTCATTACAATCGGCATTACGCGATAGCTGGAGTGTGCCTTATGCGTACCCGAAATATTGCGTCCGTTCAGCAGAATACCCTCCACCGTCTTTGGTACAAAGCAGCGCAGCGGGATCGTATACGGCTTCGGCTGCTTGAACGCCTTGTATTCACCATTGGCATCCAGTCCGGCGCCTTCTACATTGTGCAGATCAAAGAAGAAATTCGACTTGGTAACTACCCAGTCTTCAAAGGTACGAGCCTGCGCAATATCCTGCTCATTCAGCTGATAATTCGCCTCAAACCGGCGGGTTTCACGCACACCGATCACATCGGCACTGTCGATCAGATAACAGCCTTCATATCCCGGCACATGGCGGCGCAGAAATGCAATAATCTCGGGAAGCTGCTTTCTGCATACGTATTCAGCACGATTCAGATCTCTTGCATTTGTGCCGTCCACATCGGTCATATTGCTCATGTTGACTGTGACAACGCCTGGGAGCGACGAAGGATACAGCAGGATATGACCTGCCGGAGAGGGTAATTCCTGACGACCGAGTGTTTGCAGATCGCCTTCCGGCAGCTGGACCGTATCCTCAAAGCCCCAGAAGAACATGGCGCGATCCATATCTACGCCGGCAACCTTGAACATGATCGTCATCGGCTGCATACCGCCGTCCGTCGAGCGTCCCTTTTCAAACGGAACGCCCGCACGTGCGGCCACGTCGCCGTCGCCGGTCGAATCGATCACCATTTTGCTCAGGATCGCTTCCCGGCCGGATTTGCTCTCTGTGATTACACCCGCAACGCGGTTTCCCTCCATAATGACATCGCTGAAGCCTGTGTACAGCTGTACATTAACGCCGGCCTCCATCAGCATATCCAGCATCAGAATACGCAGTTTTTCCGGATTGATGACCTGCTCCGCTTCACAGTCGCGTGCCTTTTCGCGCAGCTCTTCAAAGCAGCCGCCGTCCTGTCTGCCGGTCCAATGACTCATAATGCCCGTGGTTGCCACACCGCCGACCGCGCCGTATTGCTCGATCAGCATCGTTTTTCGTCCCATGCGTGCTGCGTGCAGGGCGGCGCCGAAACCTGCGGGGCCGCCGCCTACAACAAGGACTTCCGTTTCTGCCGCAACCGGGATCTCCCGGCTCGGCTCGGTATAATACTTCATCTGAAACTCCTTTTTAATTTCACTCTGTTTTTTGCTTTTTTCTGTCCTTTGCTGCCTTGTAGAAGAACATTCCAATCGAAAGCACAGCCAGCGCAAGGAACAACAGGCTGAACGGCCGTGTTACGAAGATGGACAGAGAATTGCCGGACATTACCATCGAGTTGCGGAAATTCGTTTCCACCAGATCACCAAGAACTACGCCGAGGATGATCGGTACAACACTGAATCCAAGCCTGCGCAGCATGAACGAAAACGCGCCGATGATGACCGCCAGAAGTACCTGAAATGTGCTGGCTTCGCTCGAATAGACACCGGTAATGCAGTAAACAATGATGATTGCGCTCATCAGCTCATAAGGAATGCGTGTGATATTGGCATACAGCGGGGTAAACACACGACCGATAATCAGCATCAGGATATTGATAATGACAAGACCAATCATAATGCCGTATAGAATATCGCTGTGCTCCTTGAACATGGAGGGACCGGGCACCATGCCTTGCAGCATAAATGCACCCAGAAGAATTGCCGTACAACCGTCACCGGGCACGCCCAGTGTTGTAAGCGGAATCAATGTAGAACCGGTCGTTGCATTATTGGCAGACTCGGTTGCGGAAACGCCTTCGATCTCGCCGTGACCGAAATGATCACGGTATTTGGAGGTCTTTTTCGCCTGATCGTAGCTGATAAAAGCTGCAATGCCGCCGCCTGTACCCGGGATAGCACCCACAATCGTACCAATCACCGAAGAGATCGTCATTGTTTTGAGGCAGCGCTTGATCTCTGCCCACGACAGCTTCTCATGGTCCAGCTTCAAATGCTGCTTACGCGTTGCATCTGTACGCGGATTATAATCCGAGCGGCTGAGCAATTCGGCAATTGCGAACAGACCGACCAGCGTAACGATCAGCGGGATACCGGCGCCCAGTCGACGGACACCAAAGGTAAACCGAAGTGTACCGCTGACCGAATCCTGTCCCAGCAGTGCAATGAAAATACCGATCAGGCCGCCGAGCAGACCCTTGATGATATTGCCGTTCGAGATGCTTGCAATAATAGACAAGCCAAACACCGCGATGCAGAAATACTCCGGAGGGCCAAACATCTGTGTGAAATGTGCAATGCTCGGTGCAGCAAACAGCAATACCAGCGCACTGAACAGGCCACCGAAAAACGAAGCATACAGCGCCATCGTCAGAGCCTTCAGCGGCTTGCCCTGCTGCGTCAGTGGATAACCATCCAGCACAGTCGCTGCGCTCGAGGGCGTACCCGGTGTATTGATCAAAATTGCAGTAATGGAGCCGCCGTATGTGCCGCCGCAATACAAGCCAAGCAGCAGAAGCATCGCCGGGATCGGTTCCATACTGTATGTAATCGGCAGGCACAGGATGATCGCAATATCCGCAGTCAAACCCGGAATGGCACCGATAATGATACCTGCCAGCAGACCGATGAAAATTGCAATGAAGCTCTCTACCGAGGCCATCAGCGCCAAACCGGTCATCAAGTTATCTAACATATGCGCTTCCTCCTTCTTATGGCAGAGTCACGCTCATTGCCTGAAATGCAAAGTACGCAACGATTACATTTGCACTGGCAATCGCATAGAACCACCATTTTCTCGTACCGAAATACAGCAGAATGCCATTGGCAAGCAGCAGCGAGGAAATGATAAATCCAATATGCGGAAGCAGCAGCGCGTATGCGATCAGCATGGCAATATAGATTACCGGTTTCAGCCGCAGCAGATTTTCTTTAGTGAAAATGGCTCCTGAAATCGTGTATTCGGTCTTTTCCTTGGACAGGATACCCTGTACCAGCAGGATCACGCTGCAAAGTATCATGCCGCGGATCAGAAGCGTCGGAACTGTTGCAGCAGTCACCGCGCTGGTTTCATACGTCCGGATCTGCGATGGTATCAGAATATGCAGGGCAACAGAAACGATCAGAAACAGAACGCCTGTTATCATATTCGAATTTAGCTTTACTTTCAATCTTGTCACCTCTCATACCAGATTAAAAGGCAATACCGCATAATTTTCGCAAAGCACCGCGGCAGTGCGACCGGAGCCTGCACAAGGAGCCGCGGCAGCGCGACCGGAGCCTGCGCAAGGAGCCGCCGCTTTCATTGTGCGGTATTGCCTTAAACAGACCAGCCTGTTACTTGAGCATCTCCACGTATTTGTCCATGCTGTCCATCTGATCCTCGATAAACTTCGTCACTTCGTCACCCTTGGCATCCCACAGCGGATAACCCATCTCGTCCATAAAACCGGTGAACTTGGAATCGGCATATACGTCATCGAGCATTGCATTCAGTTTGTCTACAATCTCCTGCGGAACGTCCGAGCGAACAGCCAGACAGTCCATGCCGGCAAATTCAACATCAACACCCCAGTCCTTGATGGACTTTACTTCACCGTACGGAGTCTTAACCGCTTCCGGATAGAAAGTTGCAACCGCCTGGATCGTACCCTCTTCCTGATGCGAGTAGTATGCCGGAGGCGTACCCAGACCGCAGTCTACCTGACCGGAAACCACTGCATTGATCGATTCTGCCTCGCTGCCCATAACGACCGGCTCCGCTTCGATACCAAGCGACTTGAACATTGCAGAAGAAACAACGTACTGATCACCGCCCGGGCCGGAGGAAGTTGCATACGTGATCTTATGCGTTTTGCCGTAGTTAATCAGATCATCAAACGTCTTGATGCTGGATTTCTGCGGATTAGTGAGGATCATCAGCGAAACCTGACGCATACCGCGCAGCATAGTGAAATCAGAAAGATCATAGGATACATCGATGTACTTCGGAGTCAACGAAAATAACGGACCGTTGGCGACGACCATAGTATAACCGTCCGCATCCGCATCCATGGCATCCATCATGCCGATGGTGCCGGAAGCGCCTGTGTGATTTTCTACAATGATCGGCTGATCAAAATAATTCTTGGCCACCTCCGAAATCTTGCGGGCAATGACATCGGCACCGCCGCCGACACCCCACGGACAAATGACTGTTACCGGACCATTCGGGTAATCATCCGCACTTGCCGCAGCACCGCCGCCCTTTGCAGTGGAACCGCCGCAGCCCGTCAGACCTGCCAGCAGCATGGAACCTGCCATCAGCATAGCCATCAATTTTTTTCCTTTCATTTGCTTTTCCTTCTTTCTTTTTATAATTGAAACGCTTTTCCGCGTTTGCATACGTATTCAATTGCGGAGAATAAAAGAATTATTCTCCTGCTGAGGGACAGAATGTATCTCGGATGATCAATTTGCTGTCCAGTATATACCGGTAGGTATCCGGCAGTTTGTTTGATGCCATTGCCATGACCCATTCTACTGTTAAATTGATAATCTTGTCATAATCTACTGCCACAGTGGTTAAATGCGGCGTAAACCAGTTGCCCATCGGGATATTATCCGAACCAATCAGAGCCACATCATCCGGCACCTGAATGCCCTGCTCGCGCAGTGCTTCCAGCGCGCCTAATGCCATCATATCGTTCTGCGCAAAACACGCTGTACCCGGCTGGAACAGTTCAATATGCTCCAAAACCTGCTGCGTAGCCTGCTTCAGGTTGTAATCTGCATGCAGAATGTGCGTATCTGACAGCTTATGCCCATGCTGATGCAAAACACGTGCAAAAGCTTCATGTTTATGTATAACGTCGATTCGATCCTGCGGTCCGATAATTTCCACAAATCGTGTATAGCCAGCTTCGCAAAACGCCTTACCGACCAGACCGCCAATCTGTGAATGGCTCGGTGCGATCATATACGACTCATCCAGTGATTCATTCGTATCGTAAATATAGATAAATGGAATTTTTGTTTCATGCAGCAGGCTTTTGACTCGCTCATCCACCTGCGGTCGGTTAAAGATCAGGGCATCAAACCGTCGATTGCTGATACTCTTTTCGATGGAAAAAAACTCACCGTATTTCCCTTCATCGAACACCGGCACCAGATCCAGCCCTTCCTTTACAAGCTGCATACGTATGCGATAGTAAATGTCACTTTGAATATAATGGTTTGCAAAGCCGGTAAAATCCTCTGAGAATACATATCCGATCACACCGGTGCGGTTGGTTTTTAACCCCCGTGCGTTAGTGTTAAACTGAAAGGAGTATTCTTCCGCCAGCTTTTTGACTCTTGCCTTGGTTTTTTCTGAAACCAGCGGACTGTCATTCAGGCAACGGGAAACCGTTGATTGCGACACACCAGCTAATTTGGCAAGTTCGACGGAAGTAATCGTTTTCAACTGTTTTCACCTCTTTGCATACGTATGAATTGCTTGTCTTATATATAGCATATTTGCAAAATAAACACAATAGCCAAACGAAAATTTGCAATTATTTCGTTAGTATTATCCAAATTCTCATAGCTGTTTTTAGTACTCTTGCTCTTACTGAAACCCGATCGGACCCTGTTCGAGCTTCAGAAGCACTTTTCCCTTACGGCAGCAAAAATCAACTGATCTCCACGCCTGCCGCCGCCCAATAAACCCGAAGCACACAGCTGAATTTCAGGCTGTGTGCTCCGGGTTCTCTTTATGGCAAAATTGTGCGGTATCGGTCTGACAAGCAACGGATTTGATGGTGCAAATCCAGCTCAACAGGGAATTTCCCTGTGACCCTTTTGTAATTTGTCACTCACAGTCCGTACCGTCTGAATTTCCGTCTGGTCGAACAGCGCCGTGCGCTCGTAGACGCGCGCCACTTGGCATCCATATTGGGGAAGATGCTCCTGCCGAAGGAGTGGTCAATGAGCTGCTCCTTCGGTGTTTTTCCAGCCTTGCCAATTCTGCCGACAAGTTTTTTCGTTAGCAGGCTGCTGCACCCAGCCTGATTCAGCAGCTTCATCACAACACCGGACACTTACTGTGACAGTCTGATTTGCAGATGAAAAAGACCTGCCGCCTGTGAATGAAACTGCCTTCCGGCAAGACCATATTTTTCAGATGTATATCAAGTTCACAGATAGTAAATCTTTTTATGTTCGGAACAGCAGCGCTTTCACGAGAATGCTGATACCACCGATGATAAAGACGATGATAACCGCCTTCTTCGCGCGTTTCTCATCAATGCGGCGGTCGATCCGGCCACCGATAGCGAGACCGATGATCGCCGCCGGGACAGAGATCGCGGTAATCTGCAAGGTGAAAACTGAGAACATACCGTTGTACAGATAGGTGATCGTGCGAAAAATGTTTTCGATCAGAAACACAAAACAGACATTTGTGCGGAACTGCTGACGGTTTTCGGCAATGCGCTCCATATAGGCGAGAAACAGCAGATTGATGCCGAACAGTCCCGCCATAAAGCCAGATGCGAACGAGATAAGCGTTCGTGCCAGCGCGTTCGGGCGGTGCGGTTTAGCACGGCCGCGCGTTGCCATTTCGATACCCAGTCCGATGATGAACACGCCGAGCAGCGCTTTGATGATCCACGGAGAGCCGAGCTTAAGAAACAGCGTGCCGGGAACGACGCCGAACATGATGCAGACCGCGACCGCTTTTTATCTCAACTTTGCAAATTCTTCTTCGATCTTCTCAAGCTGCCCGGAAATCTTTTTGAGCGTTTGCGTATCAACGTTGCCGGAGATGTGCGCAAGCCGCGCCATTTGATTGATATTCACAGCGATGCCCTGCAGCTTCCGCCGCATGTCATGCTGAACATCTTGGTCAATCATCTTGATCTCTCTATTTTCGATCAGCAGACGGAAATACTCCGCCATTGTCAGGTCGCTTCTGTGGATTTTTCTCTTTAACATGAGCAGTTCTTCATCATCCAAACGCACAATGATCTGATGATTGCGTTTTCTCATTTTTCATTTTCTCCTTGTCGTGGCTATTCGGGGTTTCAGGGGAAATTCCACTAAGGAAACAGGTTTGTGGCTATCCAAAACCTTATGCTTGCGGAATCTTTAACCTTTAGTATAGTAAAGCACATTTCTGTTTGCCATACAGATGCTGTTTTCTTGCTTTTTTCTTCTCTAACTGCTGCTGCAGACCGTGAAAAATTTTCACAGGTACGATACTCTATTTCTGAATAAACCGGCGCTCCGATACAGGCTTCCGATCACAGATTTTGCAGGTTCCGAGGTTCACACTGCCGCGTCCACCATAAGACGAAAACGCTGTCGTTTTGTCCACCCGGCCGCAGTACCGGCATTTAACCCAGCGGTTTCCGTCCGGGTCAATGACCTGCGTTTCCTGCTGATTAAGCTGCTCCGCAAGCGTCTGCCGAAACGCTTCTTCTCTCTGTTTTTTCTGCGCGCGGCGGCCGGCCTCTTCCTTCTCGTGAACCAGTTTTTCCATCGCGCGCTGCCGCTCACTTTTCGTATTCTGCGGTCTGCGGACCGGCAGCGTCTGCGTTCGTTTTGGCCGCTGCTTTTGCTCGCGCTCTGGACGCTCAAGCAGCTCTTTCATCTGCTGTTCTCGCCGTATTTTTTCCTGCTGTACCTCGCGCTCAAACTCGCTTTTTTTCCATTCACACAGAGCAGCCAGTGGCGCGTTTTGATAGAGCAGCCGTCCGTACTCGCTGATCGAAAATTCACGCAGCGCGCCTGCTGCAAACTCGATCTCACGCCACAGACCGGTACAGTCCTGCGCGTAGAAAACCACAGACAGCTTCGCCGTGGAATACTCCATCTCCTCGACGTCCAGCAGCAGACAATATCCCTGCCGCTCCTGCACTTTCATCAATGCTTCCGGATACTGACCGTTGCCACAGCTGTTCAACGCATCAACAATATAAATCAATCGAATACCGCTGCTGTTCGCACGGAGAATTTCCATCTTCTCGTCTGACAGATTCGCGCGGTTACAGCTGTAACTAACCGCAAGTTTGCTCGTCCGCGACACAAACGAAAACTCGTATTTCCGCGCCGTGTCTCCGACCAGACAGATGGGAACCCGCGTTTCCACATCGGGCACGTTCAGCTTTTCATCCAGCCAGCATTTCAGCACGATCTTGGAATAGATTGAGTGCGGTCTCTCGGTCTCAGCAGTGCACTCGTGCTGTCTGGCGCTGTCCTTCAGACGGAAATGCTGTGCGCGCAGGTTTCTGTCTCCAGCAACGAGAATAAGGTTTGCACCGCAGCCGCATGGACAAAACAGCTCACCTTTGCGGCTTCTAGTGCGAAGCGCGGACAGCTTGTCCGGAATATTGATCTGCTTTCCGTCAATGACTGTGAAAATACTCTCAATGCCGATGTATTTTCCGTCGCATAGGCAAACCGATCTTTGTACCATTTCGCTGCTCCTTTCGGTTATATTGTGAAAAAAGAACCTTTTCTTCTAATAGGCTCTCAATTCAAAGTTTTAGCGTTAAACAGTTATAAATTTGTAACTTTATAACTTTATGTAGTCTTACCCAAATAGAAAAGCTCCGGTGCAGAAACACCGGAGCTTTTCTCGTGCCCCATGGACACTTTCACCATTTCTTATTAAGAGTATACTGCATAGCCGCAATCATTGCAACCATATTCGACATTCCTTGCTGCAATCCGACATCCATGGTATACTGTACAGGCTACCACCCCCATACAGGTAGAGGAAGGGGGTGTTCCAGTATGGAAATTCTCTCATCTTTTGTTATCTCTGTTGTGGCAGGTGTAATCGCCAATTACATCTGTAAATGGTTGGACGGAGATAAATAATCGGTAGCCAGCCTCAGGCCTAAGCCACCTGCTACAAAACGGAATAGAAAATCCCCCAGAGGTTGCGTCTCTGGGGGATTTTTGTGTCCAGTATGGACACTCTCATCTTTTGGCCTACTGATAGTATACCGCATATCAGTAGGCTTTGCAAGTATATCCGAATCAGAAAGTCTTATTCCGAGAAGTCAAACATCTGCTCCCCTACTGTACCTATATTCGGCTTTCCTTGCTGCAATCCGACATCCATGGTATACTGTACAGGCTACCACCCCCATACAGGTAGAGGAAGGGGGTGTTCAGCATGGATTGGCTGATTTCCTTTATACTCTCTGTTGCGGCAAGCGTAGTAGCCTACTACATCTGCAAATGGATGGACAGAAAGTAAGCTGGTAGCCATCCTCAGGTTTGATCTGCCTGCTCCCAAACGATAAGAAAAGCCCCGGAGTCGTGACCTCCGGGGCTTTTCGCTGTTCAGTATGGATATACTGATTTCCTTTTGCCTACCGATAGTATACCGCATATCAGGCGGCATTGCAAGTATATCCGGAAAACCCGGATTCATTCCAAAAAAACCAACTCTTCCGAGTATTTTTCAACTTCACCTGATTAAGATTGACATTCCTTATTTTCCATGGTATTCTTAATTACAGGAAAAACAAAAGAGCCGATGCCTAGGAAACATCAGCTCTTTGATAAACGGTATCCGCCACTTGGTGCGACCAACACCAGCGGGCGGTAAGATCTCACTAGCCTGAGACCAGTAACGCGCCAAATGGCGCATACCGCTTACTGTATAATCATTATACATTCAACAAGCGGTTATGTCAATAAGACGCGCGTTTTTCGACAAAAATCAATTTTTCTGCTTAACACGGCACATTTTACTTGTGCAACATTACGAATTTTCGATTTTTGATACGAATTTAGACATGGTTTTTCAATCGTCTGGTGTGAGAGCATCAGACGATTTTTTGTTTCTTCTGCAAAAATCGACCATCGGAAAGGAGGGAAAGCAATGTCCGCAGCCGGCTACACGACAATCTACAACGAAGTTCTGCGCGACAGAACGCTTTCCCTCGAGGCGAAGGGTCTGTTTGCCGTCATCAAGTCTTTTGTCGGCCTGCCGGATTTCGCGCTCAGCAAGCGCCGTCTCGGCTATGCCTGCTCGGACAGCGGCTATCTGCTGAACGCGGCGTGGAAGGAGCTCAAGCAAAAGGGATACCTGCAGCACTATTTTTCCCAGGCGGAAAATGGTGCGTTCTGTCATGTCTACAACCTGATGCAGCACCCGTCCGAGCCGGTGGACTTCGTCTATTCCCCGTCCATCGACCGCCCGAACGGTGATGTTGCCTGCATTTCCGACGCCCAGCGCGACTACACCAACATTTCCACCTCGGTCCTGCGCGACAAGACCATTTCCCTTGCCAGCAAGGGACTGTTCGCCCTCGTCAGCCATCTGATGAAGATTCCCGACTTCGTTCTCCGTCCCGAGGGAATCCGTGCGTTCTGCATGGAGAAAGTAAAACATTTCTCGACGCTCTGGAAGCGCTTCAAGATTTCCGGCCTGCTCAAGCAGCACCGTTTCCCTTCCGGTCAGGAGAATCACTGGACCTACGAATATAAGCTCTGCGAGACGCCCGATCTGGAAACGCCGTACCTGACCAACTACCACATCGACGGCTCTGTCTCCACCGTAGCCACGATCGACGGCTTCCTTGCGAAGATCAAAACGCAGGTTTCCCGCATCCGTAAAAACGTGTGTGTTAACCAAAAGGACAAGCCGCGTGCCGTCCGCCGCAGGCTGCGCAGGCAGATCGAGCAGCAGATCAACGCCGACGCGCTCCGCCGTCAGTTCGGCAGCGAGCTGACCGGAACGGTCGTAACGGCAGTCTGCAACATCAAGTACGCAGACAAGCTGTTCATCAAGGGCGCTGCGGTCACGCAGGAGCATCGCGAGCAGATCTCCCGCCGTATTTCTCAGGAAAGCATGGAACGCTTTCTGAACAGCGTCACGATCGACTTCGGCCGCATCGAAAACCCGGTTGCATACTTACAGACTTCCCTGTATACCTACCATCAGAAGCTGCTGCAGCCTTCGCAGGCCGAGCCAGTCAGCACCGGCACACCCGAGCAGCCGCTGGCCGACTGGGAACTGGAGTGGCTTGAGCGCGTAAAAGCAAAACGCCATTCGCAGGAAACCGAATAACCTTTTAAGCCATGATTGACCTCATGGCTTATGGTCGTGCCCGGAAAATCATATTTCCATCCCCAAACACCGATGACGGCAGAAAAGCCGTCATTTTTCTTTGTCTGCCATACCATTACCCTGATTTTACAGGGTACTCTGTTTACAGGCAGTATGCTGAAAGACAAGATGCTTTTTGAGCAGATGCAAAACAGGCTGATATAGTAAAATCCTTACCTACTAAAACTTCTTTATTCAAACTTCACTACTCAATCTTCCTGACAGAAAAGGAGAGAAAAGAGTGAGAAATACACGATCTGAATGAATCTCTGAACATATAGAAAGAGATAACGTTATAAAGTTACACAGTCTTGACGTTATAACTGCACAGGTATATAATAAGAATAACGTTAAACAGTTATAACTTTATAAAGTTGAAAGAGGTGGAGAACATGTCTGCGATATTTGCACTGGCCAACCAGAAAGGCGGCGTTGCGAAAACCACAACGACAGGCACACTGGCGGCCGGTCTGAAAAAGCAGGGCTTCAGCGTGCTGACGATCGACTGCGACCCGCAGGGCAATCTGTCGATGTCGGTAGCTGCCGAAAATCAGGACAGCGCAACCATGTACGAGGTCATGAAGGGCACGGTCTCGGCGCGGGAGGCCATCCAGCACACACCCAGCTGCGATATCATTCCGGCGAACACTATCCTTGCGGGCATTGAGCAGGAGCTGCACAATGTCGGCAAAGAGATGACGCTTCGCGAGAAGCTGCGGGATGAGCAGACCGGCGTTGCGGAAGAATACGATTACATTCTTATCGACTGTCCGCCGTCGCTTGGTCTGCTGACCGTGAACGCCCTGACCGCTGCCGACTATCTGCTCATCCCGACCATGGCGGAGACCTTTGCAGCGTCCGGCATCACCCAGCTGTATGATACTTACAAGTCGGTGAAGAAATACACCAATCCGGCTCTCAGGATCGACGGCGTGCTGCTCACGCGCACCGAGCGCACCCGCGTCACCAAGACCATTCAGGAGCTGACCGAGAAGATCGCGGACTACATGGGCGCGGATGTTTACCGCACGACCATCCGCAGTAACGTGATCATCAAGGAAGCGCAGGCTGTGCAGGAGAACGTGTTCGACTACATCGAGAGCAAGGCACAGACCAAGGGCGAGCGCGTTTCCGAGGCCAGCCGGAATTTTGTGAATGACTGTCTGAATTTCGTCAAGGAGTTTGTGGAGAAGGAGAGGGAACAGTAATGGCAAGACTCAGCGCAGAGGAAATGTTTAAGAATATGATCGGCCGCAAGGACGAGGAGCCGCAGCCGGCACAGGAAACCGCTGCCGCGCCGACTGCGGAAAAGAAGAAAGCCTCCACCGTGCAGGTGACCGTGCGTCTGCGCCCGGAGCAGCATAAGCAGCTCAAGGCGGCAGCCTTCCACCGCGACTGCGATATGTCCGAGCTGGTACGGCAGGCACTCGATCAGTTTTTTGCGTAACGTTGTAAAGTTGTAACGTTAGAACTTTATATGCAAGAAATTCCGACAAAATAAGGCATATTTTGTCGGAATTTTGTGTTTTATAAAATATTTATCTAAATAAAAGTTATAACTTTACAACGTTATAAAGTTATATACTATTGATTTACAGCGTCACATCCACCTTCCATCTCATACGTTAGAACGATTTATATTCGGATTAGACGGATAGAATATAGGGTATGGTTCCGAGGAGATTTATGTTATTTGCTTAGACTCAAACTGTAGACGAGATAGCGGTCAGTTGACACTCTCGGTATTTGAAGCGGTAAGCGATTTGGCATCTGACAGCGGGGCGTTTACCATCAACCCGACCGCTCTCACTGTGACGCCGAACCAGCACTGCACCAGAGCGCAGATTATGACGTTTCTATATCGGCTGTAAGGCAGCAAATAAGTAATGAAAAAAGGAGAAACTGCGGTTGCAGCTTCTCCTTTTTTATGCTGGTCAGAATGTAAAGTTATAAAGTTACAACGTCACAAAGTTACAACTTTTCGCTCTGCTCACCCGCCAGATACCGTTTGAGCAGAAACGCGCAAAAGTACGGGAATGTATAAATATCGTCACTAAACCCGATATTTCCGGCGGTAAATTTGATGCCATAGTGAATATCCTCATACTTATCACTGGTGATGAGCGTGCGCAGAGACTTCGCCGTGCCTCTCTGGGCCTTGACCTCGACAGGAATGAGCGCGGATGCCGTGCGGACGAAGAAATCCTGCTCGAGCGTGGAATCCTCGCGCTTGTAGTAATACAGCTGATACCCGGCCTTGACGAGCGCCTCACCGACCACATTCTCATACAGTGCGCCCTTGTACACGCCGAGGTTTTTGTTGGCGCGCAAGTCCTCCTGCGCCTCCTCATCGAGCATGGCCACAAGCAGGCCGCTGTCCGCAAAATACAGCTTGTACTTTGTCTCGTCGTAATTGCCCTTGAGCGGCAGTTCCGGGAAATTCAGGCAGTAGCAGATGTTGACCATGCCGGCATCGTTCAGCCACTCAATGCAGCCGCGGTAATCGCGGAAACGCGCACCGGAGGCGACCTTGGAAATCTGGAATTTCTTGTTGTCCTTGGCAAGCTGGACCGGGATGTGCTGAAACACGTTCAAAATGCGGGTCTGGTCCATGCCGTCCGCGTATTTGCGGATATCCTCCTTGTAGTCCGCGATAAGCTGGCGCTGGGTTTCGAGTGAGCCTTCAAACGTGCCCTTTTCGATGAATTCGCGGACAACGGCAGGCATGCCGCCGAGAATGCAGTAGTTAAGGAACAGCTCGCCGCAGACCGACATTTCCAGTTTGTTAAACGGCGTCAGCGTGCACATGTGCGTCAGCATATCGTCAATAAAGGCATCGTCGTAGCCGCCGGCCCACAAAAATTCCTCAAAATCCAGTGAGAACATTTCGTAATCGGTCTTGTAGCCGACGCTGTTGCTCTCAATTTTACGGTAGTTGAGACCGAGCATGGAACCGCTGCAAATGACGTCGAACCGGCCGTCGATTTTGAAGAATTTGAGCGCGGTCGCAATGTCGGGAAACTCCTGCAGTTCGTCAAAGAAAATCAGGGTTTCACCCTCAATAAACCGCTTAGACGGGTCGATACGCGAGATATTTTTGATGATATCCGCCGCTTTGTAGCCGTCCGCGGTGATCATTTTGTACTTTGGCTCCTCCACGAAATTGATCGTGATAACGCTCGTGTAGTTCTCTGCGGCAAAGCGCTGAATGGATTCGGTCTTGCCGACCTGCCGCGGCCCTTTGACGATAAGCGGCTTTTTATCCGGATTTGCTTTCCATTCCGACAGAAAAGCGTCGATTTTGCGTTTTAGATAAAGCATTTGGGTTCACCTCTTATGAGGGTATTATACCCCGACAGAGGAAGAAATGCAATTATCTGCACAAAATTAAAGGGAGAATTTTCGATTGATTCACATTTTATGAGCGAGTTATTACGGTTAAATCACATTTTAAGGTTTTGCTGCCGTGAGGCAGAGGATGTGCAGCATCGGTTGAGTTGGTGCCGGTCTGTCTCAAAACCTTCAAGTATTGCCACCGGTTGCAAAACTCGGCGTCATAAGTTATAATAGAGGTATCAAAACCTATATTCAAAACTCGTGGTGTCAAAACCGGGAAAACGGGGGAATTTACATGATATTCGGCTACGCGAGAGTATCCACCAAAACGCAGGCGCGCGACGGCAACAGTCTGGAGGCGCAGCAGGCGGCGCTGACGGCGGCGGGCGCGGAAAAAATCTATACGGACACCTTCACCGGCACGAAGATCGAGCGCCCGGAGTTCGACAGGCTGCGGGCGCAGCTGCGGCGCGGCGATGTGCTCATCGTGACAAAGCTCGACCGCCTCGCGCGGTCGGTGTCGCAGGCGTCCGGCCTCATCACCGAGATGATCGACGAGGGCATTACCATCAACGTATTGAACCTCGGCATCCTGTCCAACGACTCGGTCAACACGCTGCTGCGCAACGTGCTGCTGTCGTTCGCGCAGTTCGAGCGCGACATGATCGTGCAGCGCACGCAGGAGGGCAAGGCGGTCGCGCGCGCGACCGACCCGAATTTCCGTGAGGGCCGCCCGCCTAAATTCGATGCCGAGCAGCTCGACCACGCAATGACGCTGCTCGCGGACCATTCCTACGCGCAGGTCGTCAAGCTGACCGGCATCAGCAAGTCCACGCTCATCCGGGAGAAGAAACGGCGGCAGGCGTGATGCCGCACGGCGCTATATACAATAAGATATCTGTGCGGAGCAACGCAGACAAAACAACCGAGCGGCTGAAAATGCAGTCGCTCGGTTGTTTTGCGTATGATGCAGAGGTTTCCGCCGTCTTGATTATTTAGACCACGGAAACCGGATCGGAACCGGAAACCAGGGGTTGTGTCTTGTGCAGGTAACAGTAATGAACCGGATAAAATTTTCCAGGATACCGAAACGCTTGACGTAGACCCAAGTATTTAACGGACATCCGCGGCTGCGAGCACCTCCAGCATGGCAGCGTACTGCGTAGACCAGATCTCCATCGGGTCCTGCTCGATCCCGTAAAGTCGTTTCCTCAAGCCAGCATATCCGGGCGTTCGCCAATGACCTCGCGGTATCGAACTGGCGATACCCCCACCAGACGCTTGAACATCCGGTAAAAGTAATTGCGGTTGATCATGCTGACCCGACCGCCAATATCGCCCGCACTGTCCTCCGTTGTGCGGAGCAGATGCTGCGCTTCCCCGATCCGGCGGCGCACCATATACTGAATGGGCGGCAGGCCGAACTGCGCCTTGAACATATGGATCATGTGGCTGGTCGAAACGTGAAACCGATTGGTCAGCTCGGTCAGCGAAAGCTCATCGGCAAAGCACAGGTTCAAATGCTGCAATACCTCGGTTGCAAGCGAGAATGCGGCATCCGGCGCACACAGCTCGAAGCCATGCGCCATAGGCGCCATCTGCATCAGCAGCGCATCTAAAAGCGGTGTCCGGGCGGTAGCCGTGGTCTGTTCCGAGTAGAGCAGCTGCAGCAACGTCCATGCCGGTGTTCCCTGTAACTGCGGAAACTCAAACATCGCCTGTCCGTCATCCGCGGCGGAAAATTCCAGCATCAGACAGGGTGCCTGTACGAACGGCAGCTCGTGACAGACATTCGGCGGCAGCAGCAGCGCGCCGCCGGGTTTGATCGGCAGACAACGGTGCTCGGTCCGCAGAATGATCTTCTCCCCGTCCGCAGCAAGCGAAACAAACAGCACCCAATCCTCCGAGGCGCAAGGCAGATAGTTGCCGCCCTTATCCTGCGGATGAATCACACATTGCTGCGTTAGTCTGACACGGCGAAATGCCGGAAGCGGAACAGACATAATACCTCCTGACCCGGATTAAAGCAAATTTTCGATATTGTGTCGCAGCAGCACCCGAATATCGGTATGGTAAAACTCCTTCGGCGGCTGCTGTTTGAGTTGAATGTAATCAGCCAACAGGGACAGCGGCAGTGCGCCCTGCTGCACCGCATCCTGTCCGATGACAAAATCCGCAACACCGCGCCGAAGCTCGTACAGGTTGGCGGGGATCTCATCGTGCATGATCAGGTGCACCCCTCGTGCGCGGCCGGAATCGACCAGCGCACTGCATACGCCCGCATAACCCGGTGTGATCGCGTAGATACCGGTCAGATCGGGAACCTCCTGCAGCAGACGGAGCGTATGCTCGTAAACCACATTGCTGTCATCGTTCGGCAGCATGACATCCCGCAGCTGAAGCGACGAATCGGGGGTAAGCAGCTCCTCCTTAAAGCCCTTCAGACGTTCGCGGTACGCACTGTGATACATACAGGGCGCACTGATCGTAGCCACCGTGCCGCTCTCCCGCGCCACCAGACGCATCAGCTCGGCCACTGTACGGCCGGAAGAAAGGTTTTCCTGCCCAACATAGCACAGCCGACGGATGTTGGGAAGATCGGTGTTAAACGTAACGACCGGTATTCCGCGTTGGTCGATCAGCTCGTTGATCTTGGTTTCGACCAGCAGACAGTCGAGCGGCGTGATCGCCAGCGCACTGATATGATGCTGCTCGACCAGCTCCTCGATCATCGAGACCTGTTCGACCGGATCGAGCGAGGGCGACAGCCGGAAGATGACCTCCACGCTGAACGCGGCCAGACGGCGGGCTTCGCGCCGGGCGGCATCCAGAACGATCTGCATGAACGGGGTCTGCACCGAAAACATGATCACGCCGATGCGAATCGGATGCGATGTGCGGGACAGTGCCAGTCCGGCACGGTTGGGGGTGTAGCCATATTCGTTGGCTACCGCCTTGATCCGCTCCGCCACCGCAGGGCGAACATTTCCTTTATTATGGAGTGCCCGATCGACTGTACCGCGGGACACACCGCAAATCTCAGCAATTTGATTCAGGGTAATTGCCATATGATATCACCTCTGTCAGAACGGTTCTTTCCCGTTTTTATAGTTAAAGCATAACATAATACCCCTAATAAGTCTATATCTAAAGTGAATAAAGCGGTATTCACAATATTGTGCACGTGTACGGATTCTGCTCATTCGAGCCGTGCACGCAAAAATGCACTCTTTTCCGGACCTTCCGTGTTTTGTTCATATTTTTGTACAATGTATCTTCTGTAAACGCCATAAAACGAGCAAAACACGTGAAATCAGAAACGAATACCGAGTTGTTACGAGATTGAACTAACAGTCAGATCCCGCATCTGAGGCGGGTAGTTTTGCATAAGCGATTCCCCCGCTCTGTCGTGCAAAGCCTATAAAATCACAATTTTGTGCAGACAGAATCACCAGTTTTCTCAAGATTCATCTGTGCGGTTTGGTGAAAATTCAAAAAGCCGGTTGACGCACATCGAAAAAGAGTGTAAAACTAAATCAAGGCAAGCGTAAATCGCATTTTTCCAAAATGTGAACGTATACGGCTAAGAAAAAAGTTGAGAAAGATGAGGTAAAAGCAAATGAAAAAAAGACTTTTCGCAGGATTGATTGCATCGGCAATGATGGCATCCATGCTGGCAGGCTGCGGCGGCAGTTCTGATTCGAATGGCAACGCACAGGGTGGAGACAAGGCATCGGGCGATGGCTATAGCATGACGCTGATTATGTCGCTGCGTGATGAGTTCCTGAGCACGTTGGAAGCTGGCTCAAAGTCGGCGGCTGATGAGCTTGGCGTTACGCTCGCTTCGCAGGACGCACAGAACGATACCGGCAAGATGCTCCAGTTTATCGAATCTGCTAAAAATGCAGGCGATGACGCAGTGCTGATCAATCTGGTAGATGCCGCAACGGCACAGCAGTGCATCGAGGCTGCCGGTGATATGAAGGTTGTTTTCGTTAACCGCGCACCGTCCGATACCAGCGTTCTGGAAGCAGGCAAGTCCGTAGCGGTTGTTTCCAATGAGAACACCTCCGGTTACTATCAGGGTGAATTTTTGGCTAATTACTTCAAGGATAAGGGCAAGACCGAGATTAAGTATCTGATGCTGCAGGGCACGCTGGGTCTGGTACATACTGAACAGCGCTCCGCTTCCGTACTGAAGGCATTGGAGGACAATGGCATCAAGGCAACGCAGGCGGCGGCTCCGCTGGTTGCAGATTATGACCGTGCAAACGCAATGGACATGATTTCTCCGCTGCTGGGCAACACCGAATTTGACTGCATCATCGCGAACAACGATGCGATGGCACTTGGTGCGGTAGAGGCGCTGAAGGCTAAGGGCATGGATCCGACTTCGATCCCGATCGTTGGCATCGATGCAACGGTAGATGGTATTCAGGCAATCAAGGATGGTACGCTCGCGATGACCGTATTCCAGGATGCCAACGGTCAGGGCTATGGCGCTGTGAAGGCTGCAGTTAATCTGATCGAGGGCAAGGCAATCAACGATGGTACGGATTATGAAACCGATGAGACTGGCAATATTTGCTGGGTACCGTTCGAACCTGTTACCCCGGACAATGTAGCAGATTACGAATAAGCACACAGTCAGGAGGAAAGGGACATTGAAACGATGTCCCTTTCCTAAATCAAACAAGATAATGGGGTGAAAAGCAGTGAGCCAAGAATATATCCTCGAAATGACCGATATTGTCAAGGAATTCCCCGGTGTACGCGCACTGAAAGGCGTACAGCTCAAGGTGCGGCCCGGTACCGTTCATACGCTGATGGGCGAAAACGGCGCAGGCAAGTCTACCTTGATGAAATGTCTAATCGGCATTCATCCGCCTACATCCGGCAAGATTGTATTTGAAGGCAAGGAGATCCAGTTCAAAAATACGCTTGAGGCACTGAATTCCGGCATTTCCATGATCCATCAGGAGCTGTCTCCGGTTCCCGAGCGCAGCGTTTGCGAAAACCTGTGGCTGGGACGCGCACCGCGCAAGGGACTGATCATCGATCATAAAAAAATGCGGCAGGACAGCATTGAGCTGTTCAACAAGCTGAATCTGGACGTTGATCCGGATGAGAAGATGGGTAACCTGACCGTTGCAAAGATGCAGATGGTTGAGATTGCCAAGGCTGTATCCTATGACAGCCGTATTGTTATCATGGACGAGCCTACGTCCTCGCTAACCGATGCAGAGGTCGAGCATTTGTTTCGCATTATTGCAGAACTCAAGGAAAAAAATGTTGCTATCATTTATATCTCGCACAAAATGGACGAAATCTTCCGGATTTCGGACGATATCACGGTTTATCGCGACGGCGAATACATCGCTACGGATCGCGCGGAAAACCTTAATGTAGACAAGGTTATTCAGTTGATGGTTGGACGCGAAGTGAACAACATGTTTCCCAAGGTAGAGTGTCCGATCGGGGAAACCATTCTTAAAGTGGAAAATTTGTCTGCCGGCCGCGCAGTTAAAAATGTTTCGTTTGAACTGCATCGTGGTGAAATTCTGGGTATGGCGGGTCTGGTCGGTGCGGGCCGCACCGAGACGGCGGAAGCAATCTTCGGCATGCGCCATATGACAGGCGGCAAAATCTATAAAGACGGTCAGGAACTGCACATCAAGTCTCCTGAGGATGCGATCGCCAACAAGATTGGCCTGCTCACAGAGGATCGGCGCGGCAACGGTATTGTCGGCTTGCTGAGCATTCAGGATAATACGGTGCTGGCAAACCTGAAAAAGTACGGATTCCCGCTGAATCATAAGAAAATGCGCGAAGACACCGAAGAATACGTTAAAAAACTCAACACCAAAACGCCGTCTATCGAAACGCCCATTCAGAATCTGTCGGGCGGCAATCAGCAGAAGGTGCTGGTTGGGCGCTGGCTGCTGACCAATCCGGATATTCTGATCGTTGACGAACCGACACGCGGTATTGATGTTGGTGCAAAGGCAGAGATTCATTCGCTTATCACAAAGCTTGCCGGTGAGGGTAAGGCCATTATCATGATTTCGAGTGAGCTGCCCGAGGTCATGGGTATGTCCGACCGTATCGTAGTTATGCACGAAGGCATTATGACCGCTATCCTGGATCGCAAAGACTTCTCGAGTGAGCTGATTCTCAAATATGCAACCAGCGAGATACCATATCAGCCTGCTGCGGATGAACAATAAGAAAGAAGGTACATGGTATGCAGAAAACATTTAATACGAAGAAATTCTTGTCCCAGAATTCAATCTGGCTGGTATTGATCGTGTTGGTCATCATTATGAGTATCGCACAGCCCAGCTTTTTCTCGGTGGATAACCTGCTGACACTGCTCTCCGGTGAGGCAGTCAAGGGTATCATGGCCTTTGGCGTTATGTTCGCAATCCTTTCTAAAGGTATCGACCTGACGATCGGCGCATCCGCTGCGTTAGTTGCGTGCATCACCGCTTCGCTCGTGCAGCCAGAAGGCTATGCAAATGCCATTCTGCCGGGTGTGGGCACTCTGCCAGCTCCGTTGGTTATCCTGATTGGTCTGGCACTTGGTGCAGGCATTGGCGCAATCTACGGCGCGATCATTGCTTATACCAAAATCCCGCCTTTTATCGCTACTCTCGGTGCACAGTTGATTTGCCGTGCAGGTGCTAAAATGTATACGAACCGTCCGGTTTCTAACCTGTCTGAGCAGTTCCGTTTCCTGGGTGCGTACCGTATTGGCGGCGTATTCCCAATCATCATCGTTGTTTTTTTCGTAATGTTCGCAATCTCGGCATTCCTGCTGACCCAGACACGCTTTGGTAAGAACGTATATGCTATCGGCGGCAACGATCAGGCGGCCCGCGTAGCTGGTATCAATGTTGAGAAGAACCTGATTCTGGTTTACATCTGGTGCTCGCTGTGTGCTGCTATCGCTGGTATGCTGCTGGCAGGCCGCGCAGGTTCGGCTGACCCGGCAAACTCCGGCCTGAACTACGAGCTGGACGCTATCGCTGCGGCTACCGTAGGCGGCACCTCCCACACCGGCGGTATCTGCCGCGTATCCGGTGTTCTGGCAGGTATCCTGATCCTTGGCGTTATCAATAACGGTCTGGTTATGCTGAAGGTAGACGATAACATGACCAACATTGTCAAGGGCGTTATCATTGTCGGTTCGGTTGTACTCGACATGCGCAAGAACGCAAAGCGCGCGTAAAACAGACACACACAATCTCTCTTCTCTTTCCGAGTTTTCAGGGGTCGCAGCAATGCTGCGGCTCCCGAATACTCGCACATAATCCGTTAGACTTGAACTCTGCCGTACAGCGGCATATTTTGAAAGGATGAGCTTTATCATGGAAAATCTGAACATTGCACTGATCGGCTGCGGCATGATCGGCCGTGAGCACATCGAGCGTATCCAGAACCGCATCCGCGGCGCACAGATTGTTGCCGTATGCGACGTATTTGAAGAAGGCGCAAAGAAGGGCGCTGAGATCGCCGGTGCCGGCACCAAGGTTTACACCGATTTCAACGAAGCAATCAACGATCCGGACGTAAACGCTGTTGTAGTTACCACCCCGGGTCAGTTCCACAAGGGTCCGGTTCTGGCAGCGATCAAGGCCGGCAAGCCGGTATTCTCCGAGAAGCCGCTGGCTAACACCGCTGCTGACGGCAAGGAGATCGTTGAGGCCGAGATGGCAGGCGGCAAGCACCTCGTACAGGTTGGCTTCATGCGCCGTTACGACCGCGGCTACCGTCAGGTCAAGGAGCTGATCGATTCCGGCAAGTTCGGTGCCCCCATGGTAATCAAGTGCACCCACCGTGCAGACGGCGTTGCCGATGACTACACCACCGCAATGGCTGTTACCGATACCGCAATCCACGAGATCGACGTTCTGCCGTGGCTGGTAAACGACGAGTGGGACGAGGTTCAGTGCATCATGCCGAAGACCAACAGCAAGGTTAAGAACGCGCTGAAGGACCCGCAGATCATGATCATGAAGACCAAGGGCGGCATCATCAACATGCTCGAGGTTAACGTAAACTGCGGCTTCGGCTACGACATCAACTGCGAGGTTGTATGTGAGAACGGCGTTGTAAACCTGCCGTGCCCGTCCTTCCCGACCGTTCGCTACGCTAACGAGGTTTCCACCAAGATCGAGGACAACTGGATCCTGCGCTTCATCGATTCTTACGATGTAGAGATTCAGGACTGGGTTGACCACGCACTCAAGGGTGAGACCGGCGGCTCCTCTGCTTGGGACGGCTACGTTGCTTCCATCACCGCTGACGCTCTGGTTAAGTCCCAGACCTCCGGTGTGCCGGAGAAGGTTGTTACCGGCGGCACCCCGAACTTCTACAAGAAGTAATCCACCTCATATTTTCTATTCATTGCTACTCACTCGCAAGGGTGGCAGAGCTTCCTGCTTTACTGCCCTTGCATATCACCTTAACCACTATACCGCGTTTTACAACGTGAAATTGATACGTTAAAAGGAGTTACTGCTATGAAAATCGGTTTTAACGAAGGCTGCAACCGTTTCTGCGAAAACCACTCCGTACTTGAAGACCTCGACCTGTGCGAGAAGTACGGCTTTGACTACATCGACATCCAGTCCGAGTGCCTCGACCGCGAGATCGCTGCCGGCAAGTACACCATCGATGATCTCGGCGCATGGTTCGCTGACCCGAAGCACCACCTGAAGATGCTGTCCTACAACGCTCTGATCTTCTTCAACATGAAGCAGACCCAGGAGGAAAAGGACGCCGTTATGGCAAAGCTGGATCAGATCATCGCAGACTGCAACAAGCTGGGCTGCAAGATGATCGTTGTTGTACCGTCCATGGATCTGACCGTTCCGGCTACCGTGGACGAGATCAAGGCTGATGCTGTTGCAGTCCTCAAGGAGATGGTAAAGAAGGTTGAGCCGCACGGCATCAAGCTGTCCATCGAGTTCTGCGGCGCACCGACCATGTCCATCAACCGCTTCGAGTACGCTTACGACATCGTTACTGAGGTGAATCATCCGCTGGTCGGCATCACCCTCGACCAGTACCACTTCCATGCAATGGCTTCCGAGTGGGCTGCTCTCGAGAAGGCTGACGGCAAGAAGATTTTCGTATGGCACCTGAACGG
>NZ_BMQH01000018.1:0-33237 GCF_014648015.1 Butyricicoccus faecihominis | reverse complement strand
AAGGACGGCGCTCACTCCGAGAAGCCGCTGTGGTTCTTCCTCGAGCGTTACAACCAGGCATTCATCAACCAGGTTATCTCCTTCGTTGATGCAATCAACAACGATACAGAGACTGCTGTCGGCGCTATCGACGGCCTGCGTCCGGTTCTCATGGCTAAGGCTGCTACCGAGTCCTGCCGTAACGGCGGCGTATACGTTAAGGTTGAGGAGTAATTTCTCCGCTTAACAAACCAAAGTTGCATAAAAAGGAATCCTCGAAAGAGGGTTCCTTTTTTGTTGCAGTAATTGAAAATTGAGAATGGAGAATGGAAAATTAACGCGATGGTCAAATTCAACTCACTGCAATTACATAACCGTATGTCCGCGCTCATTTAACATTGATGCGGGAGCACAATGTGCTCCCCTACGATTTTAATCGTGCAACTGAATTTACAAACAGCGGGGTAAGATCACCCCGCCCTCCGGTATATTGTAATCATTATGGTATATACGTTGAACCATTTGACAAATTGTATCATGTAGGGCGGGATGACCCCATCCCGCCGTTTCTCGTCGAATTACACCAATTTTATCAACCTGTACCCGTCAACTGCCGCGTTCATTCTCCATTTTCCACTCTCAATTCTCAATTCCCCCTTGACTTAGAGTCCACTTCAAGTGCTACACTAAGGGCAAAGGAAGGTGACTCCCATGACCATCGCAGAAGTGAGCAGACAATTCGACATCACACCGGACACTCTGCGCTACTACGAGCGCATCGGTCTGATCCCGCCGGTACCGCGCACCAAAAGCGGCATCCGCGATTACGACCAGACCTCATGCAGCTGGATCGAGTTTATTAAATGTATGCGTGCGGCCGGTCTGCAGATCGAGGCGCTCATCGAATATGTGGCCCTGTTCCAGCAGGGTGACAGTACCATCGGTGCCCGCAAGGCTTTGCTCCTCGAGCAGCGCGACCAGCTCGAGGAACGCATTGCCACCATGCAGCAGACGCTCGAACGGCTCAACCACAAGATTGAAAACTACGGCAACTGCCTCGCCAAAGAACCCGAGCTGCGCGGTAAAGTCAAAGACTGAACTGCACCAACACTTCACCACCGCAGAGCTCTCCTGTCGGAGAGCTCTGCGTATTTGTGTATTTTTACCAGTTTCCATCGTTTTTTTCGGTATTTATCACCATCCCCCGCGTTTTGAGAATATTCCGCTTGTACAATCCCTTATAATTTACCAAATTTATTGCTTTATTCCGTTGATATTGACAGTTGACGCTTGCTATCTGGTGTGGTATATTGATAGACGGAACAAAAACTTAACAAAAAAGTGTGCAAAACCCGCTCCAAACCGAACCACCCCATTGATCGGTTAGACACGGGCAAGCGGTTCCCTGCCGCACCAAACGGCAGTCTGCAACAGGCGGAATGCCGGTTTTCACCGGCTTTGGCAATAAATATCCAAACAAGAAGGAGACTTGAACATGGATTTCCATCTGACCCGTGAACAGGAACTGGTTCGCCAGATGATGCATGACTTCACCGAGAACGAAGTTAAGCCCATCGCTGCGGAAACCGACAAAACCTCTACTTACCCCCGCGAGAACATCGAGAAGCTGTTCGATCTGGGCGTTATGGGCATGATCGTGCCCGAGGAGTTCGGCGGCGCAGGCGCTGACGATCTTTCCTCCGCTATCGCTATCGAAGAGCTGTCCAAGCAGTGCGCTTCCACCGGCGATATCCTCGCTACCCACAATGGTCTGTGCTGCGGCCCGATCATTGCAAACGGTACTCCCGCACAGAAGGAGAAGTACCTCCGCATGCTGACCGAAGGCCACAAGGTAGGCGCTTTCGCACTGACCGAGCCGGACGCTGGTTCTGACGCTGCAAAGGGCACCTGCGTTGCTGAGCTGCAGGGTGACCACTACGTACTGAACGGCTCCAAGATCTTCATCACCAACGGCTACGTTGCTGACGTATTCGTAGTATTCGCTATGACCGACAAGTCCAAGGGCACCAAGGGCATTTCTGCATTTATCGTAGAGAGCTCCTTCCCGGGCTTCTCTGTTGGCAAGCACGAGGAGAAGCTTGGCCTGCACGGCTCCCCGACGGCTGAGATCGTATTCACCGACTGCATCGTTCCGAAGGAGAACCTCCTCGGCGCAGAAGGCAAGGGCTTCAAGATCGCTATGCAGACCCTGGACGGCGGCCGTATCGGCATCGCTGCACAGGCACTGGGCATTGCAGAGGGCGCTATGGAAGAGTCCATCAACTTTGCTAAGACCCGTGAGCAGTTCGGCCGTCCGATCGCAAAGTTCCAGAACACTCAGTTCCTCTTTGCTGATATGCACGTTGCAATCGAGGCTGCTCGCCTGCTGACCTACAAGGCTGCTGTTGCTAAGTCTGAGGGCGGCCGCTTCACTCTGGACGCTGCAACCGCTAAGCTGTTCGCTTCCGAGGCTGCTATGAAGATCACCACCAAGGCAGTTCAGGTACACGGCGGCTACGGCTACACCAAGGATTACCCGGTTGAGCGCATGATGCGTGATGCCAAGATCACCGAGATCTACGAGGGCACCAGCGAGATTCAGCGCGTTGTTATCTCCGGTAACATTCTCGGTAAGTAAGAATAGGAGGAAAACTGAACTATGAAGGCAATTGTTTGTGTAAAGCAGGTTCCGGATACCTCCGGTAAGGTTGCTGTTAATCCCGATGGCACTCTGAACCGCGCATCCATGGCTACTATCATCAACCCGGACGACAAGAACGCGGTTGAGGCTGCTCTGAAGCTGAAGGACGCTACCGGCTGCAAGGTCGTTGTTATCACCATGGGTCCTCCCCCGGCACAGGGCATGCTGCGTGAGCTGATGGCTATGGGCGCTGACGAGGGCATTCTGGTTTCCGCTCGTGAGTTCGGCGGTTCCGATACCTTCGCAACCTCCCAGATCCTGGCTGCTGCTATCAAGAAGTATGGCGTTGACGCTGATGACGTAGTATTCTGCGGCCGTCAGGCTATCGACGGTGATACCGCTCAGGTTGGCTCTCAGATCGCTGAGAAGCTGGACATCCCGCAGATCTCCTACGCTGCTGACGTAAAGATCGAGGGCACCACCGTTACCGTTAAGCGCGCTCTGGAGGATGGCTACATGACCATCGAGACCCAGACCCCGTGCCTGCTGACCTGCATCAAGGAGCTGAACGAGCCCCGCTACATGTCCATCAAGGGCATCATGGGCTGCTACGATAAGCCGATCGCAGTTTATGACTACAACACCCTGAAGGACGATCCGCTGATCGATCCGACCACCATTGGTCTGAAGGGTTCTCCCACCAACATCTTCAAGTCCTTCACTCCTCCCCAGAAGGGTCAGGGCAAGATGCTTGAGGGCGCTGACAAGGCTACCTGCGACGAGCTGGTTGCTGAGCTTCAGAAGAAGCACATCATTTAATCGGAAGGAGAATACTGAACAATGGCTGATTTCAATAATACGAACCTCGCCGATTTTTCCGGCGTATGGGTATTCTGTGAGCAGCGCCAGGGCGAGCTGCAGCCGACCGTACTCGAGCTGATCTCTGAGGCACGCAAGCTGGCAGACGACATGGGCACTGAAGTTTGCGGCCTGCTGCTTGGCGGCAAGGGCGTAGGCGAGAAGATGGCAAAGGAACTGGGCGCTTACGGCGCTGACAAGGTTCTGGTTTGCGAGAGCGACCTGCTCGAGACCTACACCACCGATGCATACGCAAAGGTTCTGTGCGACACCGTTATGGCTAAGAAGCCGGAGATCCTGCTGATCGCCGCTACCAACATTGGCCGTGACCTCGGCCCGCGCTGCGCAGCTCGTCTGCACACCGGTCTGACCGCAGACTGCACCCACCTCGACGTAGACGTAGAGAAGTACGCTGCATTCCTGCAGGATGCTTCCACTCTGCCGCAGGCTCAGATCGATGCTCTGAACCGCGAGGACCGCAACCTGAAGATGACCCGTCCGGCATTCGGCGGTCACCTGATGGCTACCATTATCTGCCCGCGCTTCCGTCCGCAGATGGCTACCGTTCGTCCGGGCGTACTGAAGAAGGGCGAGTACAACGAGGCTAAGGCTAACGCAGTAGTTGTTGAGCCGGTAGCTTTCGAGCTGTCCGAGGCTGACATCAAGACCAAGGTTCTCGAGGTCGTTAAGGAAGCTAAGGAGCTGGTTGACCTGACCGGCGCTGAGGTAGTTGTATCTGTAGGCCGTGGTATCTCCAAGGACGTTGAGACCGGCATCAAGCTGGCTGAAGAGCTGGCTGGCCTGTTCGGCGGCGTTGTTGGCGGTTCCCGTGCTGCTATCGACTCCGGCTGGCTGTCTGCTGACCACCAGGTTGGTCAGACCGGCAAGACCGTACATCCGAAGCTGTACGTTGCTCTGGGCATTTCCGGTGCTATCCAGCATAAGGCTGGTATGCAGGATTCCGAGTGCATCGTAGCAGTTAACAAGTCTGATTCCGCTCCGATCTTCGACGTAGCTGACTACGGCATCTGCGGCGACCTGTTCAAGGTTGTTCCGATGATGATCGACGCAATCAAGGCTGCTAAGGAGTCTAAGTAATCATCTGATTGCTTTTTGAAGCGCCGTACTGCCTGCGACCTCCCGGTTTGCGGCGGGTTTTGGAGCCCCGCTTGCAATATCCGCCATGCCCGCGGAAAGCGCAGCACGCTGCTTCTGATTGTATAAGAAAAGCCGCAGAGCATTGCTCTGCGGCTTTTTTCGGCACAAAATAAAGAGAAAGAGCCTGTCTGCGCTGCAGACAGGCTCTTTTCAATCCAGATAATCGCCTACCAGACTCCGGTTGTACTGCTTGATGATACGAATGACTACCGAACCATCCTCCTGCTCCGCCTCGTCTACGATCTTATAGCGCGTGCGGTTCCGCTCCAGTGCCTGCTTGTAGTGCTCGACTTCCTCGCGCACCAGGCGCACCGCAATACTGTGCTCCAAATCCTCCTTCAGCTGGAAATGCAGGGTCTGACAAATGCACGCCGCCTTAATCCGCTTCATGTCCATTCCTCCTGTTTTGTTTGTGCAGAACGGAAAAAGGACGCACAATGTGCGCCCCTACGGTCATTTGTAAGTGCAGGTTGATCAAATCAATGAAATTCGCCAACACGCGGAGTGATGAGTTCATCCCTCCCCTCCGGTAAAGCATTAGCGGCATATAAACTTCGCAGGTGCTATGCGAAATAACGCGCAAACGAGTTGCGCGACACTGTTATCCCCCAGGGGACCTTCTCTTGCCCTTCGGGCAATTCACCTTGTGTCGCGTCTGCGTAGAGTTGCCGGTATGTGTAGCAGAACGGCATCCGAGAACTGCGTATAGGTCGAGTAATGGACGCGTAATGCGCGTTCCTACGCAAGAGTAACCCGACTGCCGTTCCCCTATTCCGAAGCGGTCGCCGCTCTCTGATTGCCGCCGTGCTGTCCGAATAAGGGAAAGATAGGAGTTCAAAGAGGAAGGGAAACCGCAGGTGTCCCTTCCTTTTTGCCCCCGCGGTGGGCACCGCAACGTCCCCGCCGTCCGCAGACGGCGCACTCCCCGCTGAGGTGCAGCGAGAAATTTTCCGCCCGTCAGGACGAACCGCCTGCGCGGTTCGGGCATCCCGCCCAGCCGGTGCAGAAAACAGGTATGCGCCCCCGTTTTTCCCATTCGGAAAAAGCACCCCAAAACGAATAAAAACGCGACATCAGGCCGCGCTGCTGCACCGCCCCGTCGCGTTTCTTAGCAATAAATAAAAACGGCAGCGAGCGAGAAGAACGCTCAAGCCCTCCACCGATGATGGTAGTAATTATAGCACTCTGCCTCTCGCCGGACAAGATTCAAATGTGCCAAAATCACATTTACAATTCATTCATAATTGTACAATCCGACAATTCACGCAGCAGTATTCCGCAGAAACTGACAACTTGTACAAAAACATGCCTGTTTTTTCGTCAAACGCGCGTCTGCTTTCGAGATTTTATGCTGAAATCCGCGAAAATCGCTTTACAAACAGTCATTTTCATGGTAATATAAATATACTTTCGCCCCGCGCTTAGCTGACGGACAAAGGGAGCGTTCCTATCGCCTCCATTCACCAAGCCGCGGCCCGGCCTGTGGGTGAGTAAAATTTTATTTATGAAAGGTGAACTACCGACATGATCCGTAAGGAAGACAAGACTGCCGTTATCGAGGCAAACCGTACCCACGCTACCGACACCGGTTCCCCGGAGGTTCAGGTTGCAATCCTGACCGCCCGCATCAAGGAGCTGACCGAGCACCTGAAGGTACACAAGAAGGATAACCACTCTCGCCGCGGTCTGCTGAAGATGGTTGGTCAGCGTCGTTCTATGCTGGCTTACCTGCAGAAGAAGGACATCAACCGTTACCGTGCCCTGATCGCTAAGCTGGGTATCCGTAAGTAAGAAAATGCGAAAATAGGGGAGCAGTCTGCTCCCCTGTTTCTGTATTTTAAGCTGGGCGGCATTATCGCTTTTTAGCAGTTGAAAGAGGAGCGAACCCCTGCTTCACTCTTGTTTCAAGTGCTAAAAAAGCTGCTGCCGCCCTCCCCAAACGATTAAAGGAGGAAACAAAATGGCAAACATCAACCACTTTGACTTCAAAAACTACCGCGTTTTTGAGACCGAGATCGCCGGCCGCAAGCTGACCGTCGAGACCGGCAAGATGGCACAGCTCGCTAACGGCTCCTGCCTGGTTCGCTACGGCGAGACCGCTGTTCTCGTTACCGCTACCGCATCCGCTAAGCCGCGTGACGGCATCGACTTTTTCCCGCTCTCCGTTGACTTTGAGGAGCGTATGTACGCAGTAGGCCGCATTCCCGGCTCGTTCATGCGCCGTGAGGGCCGTCCGTCCGAGAAGGCAATCCTGTCCTCTCGTCAGATCGACCGTCCGATGCGTCCGCTGTTCCCGAAGGACCTGCGCAACGACGTTTCCATCGTCTGCACCGTTCTGGAGAACGACTACGACAACTCTCCGGAGGTAGTTGCTCTGCTGGGCGCTTCCATCGCAGTTTCTATCTCTGATATTCCGTTCGACTACGTTGTAGCCGGCTGCCAGGTTGGCATCGTTGACGGCAAGACCGTTATCAACCCGACCTCCGAGCAGCGCGCTGCTTCCGAGATGGACGTTACCCTGTGCGCTACCAAGGACAAGATCGTTATGATCGAGGCCGGTGCAAAGGAAGTTCCGGAGGACGATATGTTTAACGCCCTCATGGAAGCACATGAGGAGCTGAAGAAGGTTTGCGCATTCATCCAGTCCATCAAGGACGAGATTGGCAAGCCGAAGTTCGAGTACGAGCATCATGACATCGACCACGACCTGTTCGACAAGCTCGAGGCAGCTTGCAACGACAAGTTCGAGGTTGCTATGGATACCGACGACAAGACCGTCCGTGACGCCGGCGTGCGCGCTATCGTTGACGAGTTTGAAGCAACTCTGGACGAGGAGTACAAGGAAGAGCACGGCGCTAACCTTGGCGAGTGCGTAGACAAGCTGCAGAAGAAGATCGTTCGCCGCTGGCTGGCAAACGGCAAGCGCGTAGACGGCCGCGGCATGGAAGAGGTTCGTCCGCTGGCTGCCGAGGTTCACGTTCTGCCGCGCGTTCACGGTTCCGGTATGTTCACCCGCGGTCAGACCCAGGTTCTGACGCTCTGCACCCTGGGCACTCTGGGCGATGCGCAGGAGCTGGATACCATCTTCGAGGAGAAGGAGAAGCGTTATATCCATCACTACAACTTCCCGTCCTTCTCTGTTGGCGAAACCCGTCCGTCCCGCGGTCCCGGCCGTCGTGAGATCGGCCACGGTGCTCTGGCTGAGCGCGCTCTGCTGCCGGTTATCCCGCCGGTAAGCGAGTTCCCGTACGCGCTGCGTCTGGTTTCCGAGGTTATTTCCTCCAACGGTTCCACCTCTCAGGGCTCTGTCTGCGGCTCCACGCTGGCTCTGATGGATGCCGGTGTTCCGATCAAGGCACCGGTTGCCGGTATTTCCTGCGGTCTGATCACCGATGGCGGTCAGGAGACCACCTTCACCGATATTCAGGGCGTTGAGGACTTCTACGGCGATATGGACTTCAAGGTAGCAGGTACCAAGAAGGGCATCACCGCTATTCAGGTTGATATCAAGGTTGACGGTCTGACCCCGAACATCATCAAGCAGGCGTTCGAGAAGTGCCGCGTAGCCCGCTACGGCATTCTGGACGAGATCATGCTCAAGGCTATCCCGCAGCCGCGTGAGGACGTTTCCGACTGGGCACCGAAGATGACCACCATGCACATCAATCCGGACAAGATTCGCGAGGTTATCGGCAAGGGCGGTTCTGTAATCCAGAACATCGTCGCTGAGTCCGGTGCAAAGGTTGACATCGAGGACGACGGTACTGTTACCATCGCTGCTGTTAAGGCAACCGATGCGGACAAGGCGAAGAAGATGATCGAAGCGATCGTCAAGGAGCCGGAGCCGGGCGAGATCTACTACGGCAAGGTTGTCCGCCTGATGAACTTCGGCGCATTCGTAAACCTGCTGCCGGGCAAGGACGGCATGGTTCACATCTCCAAGATGGCTGACCACCGCATCGAGAAGGTTGAGGACGCTGTCAAGGAAGGCGACATGGTTTGGGTCAAGGTCATGGAGATCGACGACAAGGGCCGTGTAAACCTGTCCATGAAGGACGTTAAGCCGGAAGAGAAGATTCTGTAATTGAATTTCGGCTGAAATAAAGGAAAAAGGCTTCGGAGCGTGGCTCCGAAGCCTTTTTATTCATCCGGGATATACTCGATAATGTCCGAAACACTGCAGTTTAGGATAAAGCACAATGTATCCAGCGTTTTCAGTGTGATTGTTTTACCGTGCTTCATGCGGTGCAGAATATTGGCGGAAAAGCCCTGTTTGTAAATTAAATGGTATTCTGTAACGCCTTTTTCTAAAAGCGTCCGGTAAAACGGAGCGTAACTGATCATGTACGATCACCTCACGCACAACATAACACGACCTAATATATTGACTATGCCCAATATATTGAGTATAATGTGTGTGAGGTGAGCTTATGGCTGAATTTTGTCTGGATTGTCTCAACCGTCTGGAGGGCACCTGCTATACCAAATGGGATGTTTCACTCTCTTGGAGCAAAGATATTTGCGAAGGCTGCAGTCAGCTTCGCCGAACCGTGATTTGCCTGCGTAAGCGGACAATTCAACGGCAATATCTCGGTTTATATGATGATAATCACCGCAAATCACGCAAATAAACCCATATTGACTTTCCCCTTAAAACTACTATAATGAAGATAGCAAAAGAACGCAGCCGATGGCGGCTACGCTCTCACCAGTTTACGCAGAAAACCAAGGCTTAATAGTGACAAGTAACTATTTTGTCGCAGAGAACGGTGTGACCCGAAGGTCACGCCGTTTTTCTGTGTTCATAGGTTGTTTGCGTGATGATAGGCTCGGAAATAACGGGAATATCTACATCGTCCACGAAGTTGAAGAAAATCTTCACTTTCTGCTTGCGCTTGCCGCTGGATTTGTCCGGGGCATAGACGATGATTTTCTTGATATACTCGTTCACGATGGTCTGTGTCAGCTCCTCCACATCCACATATTTCTGTGTCAGGGCGATAAAGGCATCCAGACCGTCGTTCATTTCTTCCCGCTGTTCCACCCATTCTTCGATAACTTCAATTTCGAGCTTTAACCGTTCCTGCTCCGCTTCATAGTCCGCAGACATCTTTCTGTATCTGTCCTGATTGAGATTTCCAAGAACATAGTCCTCGTACAGCCGGGCGATGATGACATCCAGATCGGCAAGGCGTTTCTTTGCCTGTTCCAGCTTCTTTTTGTCATCCCGGATGCTGCGCTCCTGGTCAGTCCTGCGGCATTGCAGCCATTCCTCCTGAAAACCGTCCACATCGCTTCGGATATACTCATTGACTGCCCGGATGCGTTCCAGAACGATTTCACGAAGCACATCTTCCCGGATATAGTGGGCAGTACAAGTACCACGGTTGCTCTTGTAGTTGTTGCAGACGTAGTGATCCTGCTTGCCCTCAAAGCTTTTGCTTGTGGCAAAGTGGAGCTTGCCGCCGCAATCGGCACAAAACAGAAGCCCGGAGAACAATCCCTGCCGTTCCGCTTTTGCGGGGCGGCGTTTGTTTTTCCTCAGTTCCTGCACCCTGTCAAACTGTGCCTGAGATACAATCGCTTCCTGTGTGTCCGGCAGATAAAACATATTCTCCGGCTCATTGGGAATCCGCTTTTTCAGCTTGTAGGACTTGGAATAAGTCTTGAAGTTGCAGGTACAGCCTGTGTACTCCTGCCGTTCCAAAATCCCTGCAATGGACTGGTTGCCCCAGTGGTACGGTCTTTCCGGCATCGGCTTTTTCTTTCGCTTGGCATAGAGTGCCTTTGCGGTCATAATCTGCTTTTCTTCCAGAATCCTTGCAATCTGCTCCGGGCCTTTGCCGTCAATGCAAAGGTCGAAGATGAGCTTGACTACCGGAGCCGCTTCTTCATCCAGAATCCAGTGATCCTTGTCCTCCGGGTCACAGCGGTATCCGTAGGGCGGTTTGCCCATGTGCTTCCCACTGGTTCCTCTCTGCCGCAAACTGACACGGACTTTCTTGCTGGTATCACGGGGATACCACTCGTTGAACAGATTACGGATTGCGGCGAAGCCCTCGCTGTCTCCCCGGTTGCTGTCTACGCCATCATTTATAGCGATAAAGCGGACATCATAACTCGGAAAGATAATATCCGTATATTGTCCAACAGTCAGATAGTCACGACCAAAGCGGCTGAGGTCTTTGACCAGCCAGCAGCCCACAAGCCCCTGCTTGACAAGCTCAAAGCCTTCCTGCACACCGGGACGATTGAAGTTCGTCCCCGTATAACCGTCATCCACCAGAATTTTCAGGTTTGTATACCCGTGGTCACGGGCATATCGGGTTAAATACTCTCTCTGATTTGCGATACTGTTACTCTCGCCTTCCTGGGCATCCTCGTTGCTCAGACGGCAATAGAGAATGGTAATTTTCTGCTGATCCAACATAATATCCTCCTTCGGTGGTTGGTCAGCCGACAGTACCGTTGTGCATATTGGAATTATATCATGCTTTTGTGTCGCAGTCATTAACAAATCACCCCCTTGTCAGAAAAAATGAGCCGTTTTACCTTGTCGGTAAGTGGCTCATTTCCATCACACTCCGTTTCAATCACATACCATGTGTTTCCGATCTTGCACTCAATGGTTTTGCAGAAAGAGGACTGTGCCGCTTCCCAACGCTTGCGGCATTCTTCCAGAAAATCAATAGGCGGCTCAAAAATCGGATCGAAGCAGGAGCAAATATCAATATAGCCGATGGCATCGTTGATTTCTTCCATCGGGGCATCTTCCATAATCATCTTGTTAATTTCATCTACGGTTTTCTTCATAGGCAAATAGTTCCTTTCTTAAATTTCCATGTCCTGTCCACGATTGCGGGCAGGGTGTTTGTGTTCATACAGTTCCTTTCCCCTGGCGAGGATGGCATTGATAAAAGCCCAGACCTTTTCAGATGCAATCTCAATCGCATCCAGGAAAGGCTGGGCTTTTTGTTTCAGCTCCTCATAGTCTTTGTTCAGTTTTTCAAAACGGTCTTTCCATATCTTTGCGTTTTTATCTGCCTGCTCGAATTTCTGCTTGTATTTCAGCTTCTCAGACTTTTCCGCAAAGCTGCTGACCGCATAATCCTTTAGCGTGCGGCACTCATCCGCCGTCATGGTAACATTTCCCGTAATGGGATTTTTCTTGCCCATCGACTCAATCTCATGTGCAGTCATAGCAACAGACTTAGCAGCCTGAGTTTCCTTTTTCAGAGCTTCCAGTTTCTTTTTCTGCTTCTCCGTGGCAGCTTTGGCATCCGCTAAGCTCTGCTCGGCCTGTGCCACCTGTCCGGTCACAGCTTCCAAACGCTGCTGTTCGGCCTGTACCTTGAACTGTGTCACCGTCAGATGTTCTTCGGTGCTGCCACATTCTCCACGCTCTACATCGGTATAACCAGCGTTTCGCATGAAATTGAAAAAGTCATCCTGCAGCACACTGTAGGACGACTTCAAAATCTTTTTCCCTTTTGCGTTCAACATAGGATTTCCGTTTTCATCAAGAACGGGTTTGGATTCCCACTTCTTACTGCGGCTGACCTGTGTGATCGTTTCCTTTACCGTTCCCCGGAGGGATTCATCCTTGCATCGCTTCGACCACAGGATTTGTTTCTCCACCACCGGGATATAAACCACATGAAGGTGATAGTGGTACACATCCTCACCCAGAGCTTCCGACATTGCCCGGTTGCGCTCGTCGGCATGCATTACAGCGGAGAGGATATACTGCTCACCGCCCACGATCTCCACGGCGGCTTTATAGGCATCGGCATAAAACTGTTTTGCAAACTCATAGCCGCCGTGGTTGTAGAAATAAGTGGAGTTCACATCGAAAACCAACTCGCCATATTTGACGGCATCCGGTTTCAGCCCTCTGGTGGAGATGATCTTGTCCTGCTCCATCTGCTCAAACATTTTTACATAATCGTCAGTGGGAGACTTGAAGTGAACATTCAGCGCAGTACGTTCCGGCACGATGTCCACATTGGAATAACGGTCTTTTTCACGCTCATTGTGTTCCTGTACTTTTGTCACATCATCCGGAGTTTCCAAGTCCTGATTTCTGGCTAAGGTACGATCAATTCCATCATTTCTTGCCATAGATTTTTGTCCTTTCTTTAAGATTTGCAGACAGCGGAGGGCTGAGGAACGGCACTTTTTCAAAGTGTAATAACCCACTATTACACTTTCATCCATGCTGGCTACAAAGTGCCGTGGGCTCTCCGAGGGCTCTCCCGAGGGGGAATGCGGTCACTGCGGTGACCTCTGCTGACCAAGGCAAAATGTCTGCGCCTTTTACCTTGGTCAGCCCGTCTGCATGAAGCTGTTCTGCGGAACATTTCTTGCAGACGATGGCAGCGAAAACCGTATCTTTCACTGCCTGTCCATGGGCAGCACTGCGGTGCGCCTATGGGGACGGGAGATGCGGAGGGCTGTTGCCGGGGTATCACTTCTCCCGTCTTTTCTGCCATACGATGTCGTAACCAAGCACAGCGGCAAGCTCCAATACTTCCTTGTATCGTATACTTTCCCGCTGTAATTTTGCGGACAGGTTGGAAACGCTGTCGCTCCATCCGTACTCGTCCGAGAGCAGGTCAACAACTTCCTGCATGGTCATCCCGGCACGGATGATCTGTGCTTTTATTTCGTTGCGTATATTCATATTGATAAAATCCTCCATAATTCAGTTCATGTGTCGGTGCAACCTCTGCGCTCCAAGGTGGAGTGGATGCACCGAACAGTGAAAAATCTGCAATCTCCGAAATCCGTTCAGAATTTCGCTTGTGATGTCCTGTCCATATATGACCATATCCCACTTTGCCGTTTTGTGTGGTTTGGTCTGGAACAGTGAAAACACCCATTGTTCCGTGAACAGGGTACACGGTTCAGAGAAGCACGATTTCGTGAAATAGTTTCGTCCTGCGGTCAAAAACTTTGCTGTTTCCATTACCATTGATTTTTAATGCCCGAAAACAGGTCAGCTTTGAAAGCTGCTGTTTCCTATAACGGAAGAAAACAGGGGTAAATGCTGCGTACATACGTACAGAGCATGACTGGCAAAATCAATCCCGCCAGTCCTCCGGTACGTACGTACACGGCGAAACATCGTAAAATCCATTTATATGAGGTCTTGCCACAGCTTCCACGCCCATAAAGCCCCACACCCGCCGTCCGGCAGAGTTGGTGATGTTGTTGCAATGCTCCAGATTGAATCTCCCGGCATTGGCAATCATGGCATCGCTGAAGCTACGGGCTTTCAGCGGTGCAAGGGAGTTTTCCTCACACCACATCCGGTAGATTTCATAGAAATCCTTAGAGCTGATGGAAGCATCCGCTTTCAATCGGATGTATCCCTCCGACTCCATGAAATCAAAGATATTGTTGTTGTCACGCTTGACCGCTTCCCGGTTTTTCCGGATACGGTCACTCTCCGTAAACTTAAAGTTGTTGGCAACAAGCCGCTGTAAGCCTTCAAATGCCCACAGGAAGATACCCTCGGCTTCAGCTTTCATCTTCTCTGCAAGGTCAGGATCATCGGCTCTGTCCATGGGCTTTTCTTTGGTGGTCAGCACAAGCTGTCTGCGGTAAAAACCATCGCTGCGATCATATAGGGCTTGCAGATCACCATTGCTGAATGCCAGCAACCGGGCAAACATCCAGCCCTGATAACTCTGCTTGCCCTTGCGTTCCAAGTCCATTTTGCCCTGTGCAGTCACGATGGATTTTACATAGTTGGTCTGACGCAGAGCTTCCATCCGCATATCATCATCCACGCACAGGAGAATGTGTTCCAAATCGGCACGGGCGAAGCGGTTTTCAGAAATCTTGCCGATGCTGCCGTCTTTCATATTCGTGCCGAAGATGGTAGACAGTACCGCACCGATTTGAGATTTACCCTCGCCGCCGTTGCCTTTAATCACCATCATGCGCTGCCCCTTGTTGGAGGGAATCAGGCAATAGCCGATAAACTCCTGCAAAGTTGGAATGTCCTCGGCGTAAAGCAACCCATCCAGAAAGTTCAGCCAGATCACCGGCGCAGTAGCATCGGGATTGTAAGCAACCGGCAAACGGCTCCGCACGATAGCCGGTCTGCCCTCGGTAAATGTGCCGTTCAATAGCAGCGTACCGTTGGACAAATGAATCCGATCCTGCTCCGGTGGAAAGTCCGGCACTTGCGCTTCCAGTTTCAGCACTTCCAGAATGTTGGTGATCTTCCGGGGGATATTGTTTACGGCACAGAATTTCAGCTTGTCGTAAATCTCCCCACGCAGAGGAAGATCGTCCGTCACTCGACCATCGGGCGTGAAAAAAGCTCCGTTTGCGAAGATGATCCTGCGCTCTTGCAGAAATTCTTCACAAAACAGAGCTTCGTTGATGTTCTGCCCGTCAAACCACATGGGCAAGTTCATATCAGGCGTTTTCCGGTTCTTCGCCATGGTGCGCCACCTCCTTTTTCTTTCTTGTGGTGTAGTCCTGCAAGAACGTAATTCTGTCGTCCTTCATCAGCTCGTCCACCACAGCAACCCGCTCTTCCAGATCGCCCACAGTCAAAATGTCTGCCATATATTCGATATAATCAAGCATCTGGCAGGCTTCCACAAAACGGTCATCCAGTGCATCGTCCGGTGTTTTCGGTGCATACCGCACTTTCCAATCTTCCAGCAGATGCAGATAGTCTGTCAGCGCCCGGAAACACAGCATTTCATCCTCCCGGAACTGACGGATATAGGGACGCTTCGGCTTAACCATAGCTGCGGCAGTGGGCGGTTTTGGGTCAAGTCCAAAGTCCGCAGCCAGCTTTTGCGCTGCTTCATAACTGCTCAGATCGAACAGTCTTGCCACAAGGTCGATTACATCCCCCTTGGCTCCGCAGCCGAAGCAGAAGAAATAATCCTCGTTCAGCTTCAAGCTCGGATGCCTGTCGTTGTGGAACGGGCAGCAAGCCATACCATTGCGGTTGACATTCAGCCCGTAGTGTTTTGCGGCTTGCTTTACGCTGATTGCCGCCTTGATGATTTCATAGATTGTCATAGAAAAACCTCCGTTCATAGTATTTAGAAAGCACGAAACACCCGCCGTGATTGGCAGGGGTTTGGCTCCTTCTACTATGGTTATGCCGGATTTTTCAAAAAACAGGCTAATCGGAGGACAACCCCGTTTCAAAAAACAGGACAACTTATGGATAGATGTAGATTTCTTTACATTAGCATGATAGAATTAAGAAAATGAAAAAACAGGACAGGAGGGGCAAGCATGAACCAAGAACTGATGACATTGGATTTTTGGCAGGATACGGTCATATATGAGGGAAAAACACTTCCTGTCGGCGCTCTTGCCTGTGATGCGCTGAATGTCCCTGCGGATACCATCGCAAAGATGAACGAGCAATGCGAGAAAATCAATCTGCTGCTTGGAATATTAAACGCCGGACAGGATGCTTCTGCACTCTGTCCTATTGCAACGGAAGCTGCTCTGACGATGCTTGATATTCTCAGTCAAACACCGCCGTTCTCCTATATGAATATCTCAAAGCACAGAGAACGGATTGAAAAAGTCTTTACTGTGGACAATGCGCTGAAATATGTGGAGTTTGCCATAAAAGCCGCAACCAATTCTTTGCAATTTGAAGAAATCCAGAACTTTGCCGATGCGATGATGCTCCAACGCTATACCGCAGTTTTCGGGCATCTGGCATACTCCCTTGGGGAATACCAAACGGCCATGCTTGATTTTGCAGAAAAATCAGACGGCAATGAAGCAGAACGCACCGCAGAGGGTTTTGCAAAAATGTTCGGCGACTATTTTCCGCCGGAGTTCTCTATCACGGAGGGCAATGCCTGGATGTCTACTTTGAATAATTCCGTTCAGTATATATCGGTCATCCGTCCCGGCGAAAAAGTTGCGAAGCTGGTCAAGCGGATGCACTATGTATCCTTTGTAGGGATGTTCCGGTCTGATCTTTTTGAGGGCTTATGTGTTGGTCATGCCCCGAAAAAATGCAAAATCTGCGGCAAGTGGTTCCTCACCACCAACGCAAGGCACACCAAATACTGCGGCGGCTATGCACCGGGGGACAAGCTGCACCGCACTTGCCGACAGATCGGCAACCTGAAAGGCAGAGAACAACGGGAGCTTGCGGACGATCATCCGGTGAAACAGATTTATGAGAAACGGCTGAACACCATAAACCGCTATGTGAAGCGTGGTACTCTGGACGCTGATCTTGCAGAGGTTATGAAAAAGCTGGCAAAGGATAAAATGCTTCGAGCGCTGAGCAATGTCGCCTATGCCAAAGGTGATTACGAAAAAGAGATGGGACAGGCTGCTTTGAAGAAAGAAGCAAAATTACGGACGAAATGAGGAATATGTAATGGCACAGAAATATGATTTAACTGATATTGGGAATGCGCTTAGCCGGGTTATGGACAATCCTATGACCAAAATAATCCGTTCTGGCTCTATTGGTGTGTTGGGCGTAGTAAACCCAGTTGCGGGAATTGTAGGCGGAATAGGAAATGATCTTCTATCTGAATACAATACCTTCAAACTCGGCCATCTACTGAACGGTCTTGCATCTGGCTTTAATCTCGAAAGAAGATTGAACGAGCTTTACAACTATGTAAACTCCAGCCCGGAAAAGGCTATTATCGTAGCCAATCTGTTCAAACAAACCGTAAATGCAGAATGCCCAAAGGTTTGCGTTATTTATGGTCTAATTCTTGCAAACCATTTAGAAACACTTACAGAATTCACGCACGAAGAATTGATTGTCTGTAAAGCTTTGGAAAACGCTACGGATTATGATCTGAAGAATTTCAAAGAAATAATGGAGAACTATCTTAAGCCAACATCAAATGGAAGAAGAATTGTATTTCCAAAAGACTTTGCAGATATTGCTGCTTTCACCACCACATGCGATTGGTGTGTATATAATAGAATCTTTGTTTCTCGCACAGCAGAGTGGGGTGAAATGGAAGAAGGCATTTTGGATATGAGCACGTACTATTACGAGGCAAATCCTGCATCTGTTCTTCTGGATAATATAAATGCTGCAAGACAAACTTGGAATTATGGTTAATTATTCCCGCTGATTACTTAGAAGGGAGGTGCGCTATGCTAAATGATTTTTCGTGGAACATGACCGGATACATACCGAAGCACCAAGTTAATCCACACGGTGACGGCATCATCCCCTATGTGGCAGAGCGCATCTTCCAACTGGAACCGGAACCGCCAGCGGTGGACAGTCTGAATGAATATATCCTGTCTGCTTTGCGGGAAAAGAATTTGCTATATTTTTCGTTCTTTCTGCACCACTACGAAACGCAGCTCAACAAGCGCATCAAAGGCTTTCTCAGTGTGGACGGCGGCAATCTGTACGACACAGACCGATTTATCGATATAAAGATCTCCTGCCGGGAGCAAATGCTCCAAAAGCTGATGGACTATGATCCTGCCAAGGGTGCGGAGTATGCTACATACATCTATCCGTTCATCTGGGATTCTATGCTCCGTTTCCGCATGGGCGAAGAAAAATGGTCGGTATCCTCTCTGACCAATTACAAAATGGTGCGATCAATGGCGTGGCTGTACCATAACACCAAAGATGCGGTCAACCAGTTTTCCAAGAAGTATAACTGCGACCTTGCTCTTGCGGAAGAATATCTGAAAGTTGTCCGTGGAATCCGCAACCAGCAGCCGTTCTATATAACGGACGAGGACGGCGAGGAAACAGGCGAGGATATAGCCCTTGACGATAGCTGGAACTATACCGACATCCTCTGGAACGGCATACAAGCAGAAAAGGTACAGCGGGCATTTGAGAAGCTGAATTACCGGGAACAGACCTTGCTCGAAAAACGGTTAGCAATCTGTATGACCTGCGGGCGAGTTGGCTCATGGAAGAACCGCCCCACTTTTGAAGAATTGGCGATTATGTTTGAGGGCAGCACAGCCAGCGGTGCAGAGCGAGCCTACCGGAAAGCGGTGGACAAACTGACAGAACTGCTGGTTGCCGAAGGTGCGCTCCATGCTGTCCGGCTGAAACAGAAAACCAAAACCAAGCGCAAAAAGAAAATCGCCGCCGCAATCTACGAATATCAAGCAGACTGCGACGGCGAATGGGGCGAAATTTCAGTTGATTTTGAGAACGGCACAGCAGAGATTATCCGACTTGCTGATTGGGATACAATTAAAACGAACTGGTTTGCCAAGGAGGCGATCCGGTATATTTTATCATTGTCGCCTGATGCTCTTACAAAATATATGCTCGTCCCCCTTGAGCCGCCACTTATATCTTGAATCCTTACAACCACTGTAAGTGGTATTTGCTGTGTTCCCATGCTATCATTTTATTACAAATGATAGGAGGTATTCACATGAAACCCATTTTGAATATTGAAAATTTAACAAAAATCTATGGCAATGTGCCAAGTCAAACAAAGGCACTGAATGGGATCACCTTCCAGGTGATGCCGGGAGAGTTTCTCGGCATTATGGGAAGCAGCGGTTCCGGTAAATCCACACTGCTCAATTGTATTGCGACTGTGATTCAACCCACAGGTGGAAGCATTCAGGTGGAAGGCGATACTCTGCAATCCCTCAAGGGAAAGGCTCTTGCAGAGTACCGTGGCAAAAAAGTTGGTTATCTATTCCAGAACTTTGAATTGCTGGACAACCTGACTGGCAGGGAAAACATCCTGCTCCCGACTTCCTTGCATGGGGTATCCGAAGCAGAAAGCAGCCAGCGGCTGAAGCAGTTGGCTGACTATCTGGAAATCACTGATGTTCTGGATAAGTTTCCGTCCAAGATGTCCGGCGGCCAGCGTCAGCGTGTTGCGGCAGCAAGGGCTCTGATCTTACATCCCCAAATGATCCTTGCCGATGAACCGACGGGTGCGCTGGATTCTAAGAACGCAAGAAGTCTTATGGAGAAGCTGTCCGGCCTGAATCGTGACGAACAAGCTACGATCCTGATGGTAACCCATGATTCCAATGCCGCCAGCTTTTGCAAGCGCATTCTGTTCATCCAGGACGGCGTGATCTTTCATGAGCTTCGGCGTGGAGACGAAAGCCAGCAGGAGTTCTACGGGCGCATCCTGAAGGTGATGGCGCAACTGGGAGGGGGCAGCGCAAATGTTCTCTAATCTCATTCTTCGGAACAGCCACCGCAGCCGAAAGGAAAACGGTCTGTTTTTCAGCTCCCTGGTGATTTCTATTGTTGCCTTTTACATGATTCTTTCCATCTCCACTCAAGATGTGATGCTCTTTTTGCAGAAAATGGAGAGTGACGCAGTTGACAAACTCCTGCTTCTGATTCCTGCGTTTTATGGGATGACCCTCGGTATTCTGTTCTTTTTGATCTATTTTGCCTGCAAGTATCAGTTCGAGCGCAGACGGCATGAGTTTGGTGTTTATCTAATGTTGGGGATGCGTAGAAGTAAACTGTTTGGTATGCTTCTGGCGGAAGATTTCCTGACCAGTATTCTTGCCATGCTCATAGGCTTACCTGTGGCTGTGGTGCTTTCAGAAATTGTCAGTCTTGTCACCGCCAAGCTGGTAGGCATGGGGATCATCGGTCATCAGTTTTCTTTATCCTGGTCTGCAATTGAATGGACGCTGGCAGGATTTCTGGCAATTAAGCTGACGGCACTTCTGATTTTGAGTGGACGAATCAGCCGCCAGGAGATCGGTACTTTGCTATCCCAGCCAACGAACCGCCCCAAAAAGCAAATGCCATCTGTTATCTATGGACTGGCTGCTATATGCGGAAGTGTGATGTTGGCAGTGGCTTACTACATGGCGATTCAGGGAATTGCATGGACAAAGGTAAGTATGATGGGACTGACTTTGCTGTTGGGCATAGTTGGTACGATGCTGCTTTTCTATGGGATGCGTGCGCTGATTGCTTTGATTGTTAAGAAAGGAAAAGGAAATAAGCAGCTTCATGTATTTACCTTCCGGCAGATTCAGGAGAATGTTATTCATCAGTCAACCTCCATGGCCATCAGCTCCCTGCTGATTCTGGCGGCGCTGTGTTGTTTTGGTGCGGGCGTAGGAATTGCAGGAACGAATAGCCTGTCTTCTGGCCATGTAATCGACTATACTTTTGAAGATCATACTGCAGAAGATTCATCGCAGGTTCTTCCGAATATAAAGGCAGCCCTGAAAGAAAACGGTTTGGAAAATCAATTTTCAGAGCTTTTTGAAATGAGGGTTGGGCGTATTCGCACCACAGAAGATTATGATAATGCCTACAGCATGGACGCTGTTATGGACTCTCTTCGGAGCCTGCCCCAGTCGGAAGACCGGGATGTCCTTCTGAACAATCTTGGTTATGCCACATACCCATATTTGATTTGTTTATCGGACTATAATCGTTTGTTGGAATTGTCCGGCAAACCGGCTCTCCAATTAGGCGAAAAGGAGGCCGCTGTCTATATTGATACAGAGTTTACTACAGTAAGTCGTACCGCAATGCTGAACCAAGTATTGGCCGGACAGCCCAAGGTGGAACTGGATGGTAGTCCGATTCATCTTACAGGAGAGGTTCAGTCTGTGAATTTGGTCACGGACCATTCTATAACCTTGTCCTTTGCATTGATTCTTCCGGATGAAGCATTCCTATATTATAGCCAGGGAATGTATGATACCTATGTCAATGCGGTGCTCAGTGAGCAGGCTCTGGATGGAAATAGCCTTATGACTGCATATTTGGATTTGAACGAGAAGCTGGACGAAACTGGCATTGAATATGAAAGCTATCTTCAGAATATAGGTCGTCAGCTTTTCTACACCATAGCATCCAGTTATATTACCCTCTATCTTGCGATTGTTTTCCTGGTAGTTGCCAACACCATCGTGGGTGTTCAGTTCCTGATGAGTCAGCAGAAAACCGGGCGCAGATACCAGACCCTGATCCGCCTGGGAGCTACTTACGAAACCCTTTGCCAGTCTGCTGGAAAGCAAATTACCTGGTTTATGGGACTTCCTGTATTGGTTGCGGCTGTCAGCAGTCTGTTTGGAGTCAGGGCGTTATTTACAGGGATACTCTCGTCCCGAACCCGTGGGACAGTGTCTGAAATGCTGCTTGTATCTGCTGCTATGATTTTACTACTTTGCGTGATAGAATATATTTATATGAGAGTGGTCAAGCGCTCCAGTGATCGGTATTTGCTGACACTGATGCAGCCGCAGAGAGAAGAATAATTTGGAAGGAGGTGCTGTCATGAAAAGAATTGCTGTTGTGGAAGATGAAGTCTATATGCGGGAAGAACTCTGCGATATGCTCCAAAAGGACGGCTATCTTGTGGAGGCAATTACCGAGTTTGAAGATGCCGCTCGGCTCTTGGCAGCCCTCCGCCCTGACCTTGTGATCTTAGACCTGAACTTGCCGGAGATCAGTGGCTTTCAAATCTGCCAGGAGCTAAAGAATAAAACTGCTATCCCCGTCCTGGTGCTGACTTCCAGAGATCAGGTAAAGGATGAACTGCAAGCGTTCCAGTTGGGTGCCGATGAATATTTGACGAAGCCGTGCAGAAAAGATCGACTTCTTGCCAGGGTATCCAATATTCTCAAAAGGTATGAAGGCCGTACCAATCTCATAGAGGGACCAGATTTCCTGTTAGACCAGCAGACCTACACGCTTTATATTCATAATACCTCTGTGGTGCTTCCAAAAAATCAGGGAAAACTGTTGGTCGCTCTTTTGTCCGGCGGCGATGCTCTGGTCACGACGGAGCAGCTTTGCATGGCACTATGGGGAACCACGGAATACATAGATGAAAATGCCTTGCAGGTTAACCTAACCCGGCTGAAAAAAACGATGTCCGCCCTTGAAATGAAACAGCGAATCGTTGCAGTTCGAGGAATGGGCTACCGTTTGGAAGCGGAGGTGTCTCTATGAAGCAGCTTTGGCACATGATAGAACGGTACTACCCCTGGCTTCTGTTGCTGCTGGGCGTGGATTGCTTTTGCGCTGTCATTCTTTGGATTTCTGACATTCAGGTATTTCAAACCTTGATCGGGTTAGTAGTTCTGACGAGCATCCTTTTGTTTTCAGCGATTCTGTTTGTACTAAACAAGAGGGAGAACACCCACATGGAACTGTTCCGAGATTTCCTCAGTGATCCTACCATCTGCAATGAAGAACGGCTGCTCAGTGCCATTAGTCAGAAAGAAGGAGAATCTGTCCGATTTTTGGCTTCGGTTTTACGGGAATACAAAAACGAGAGTAACAATATGGCGGATGCCCTACGGGACTATGAAGAATACGTGGAGGGCTGGGCACATGAAGCGAAAACGCCCCTATCGTTGCTGACCATGCTCTTGGATAACCGGAACGATGAAATCTCTCCTTCCCTGCAAGCAAAGCTGGATTATGTCCGCAGTCAGCTTCAGGAGGATGTCACGCAGATGCTGTACTATGCCCGGTTGAAGAGCAGTACAAAGGATTACCGATTTGAGGATGTCAATTTGAATGACTGCTTGGGTGAAGTTCTGGAGGACTATGCCCCACTTCTTGAAGAGAAGCATTTTGTCATTCTCAACAAACTGCAATCTGAAACAGTCTATACAGACCGTAGAGGACTTCAGTTTATGTTGGGACAAATCGTTAGCAATGCCATCAAATATAGCAGCGATAGTCCCATGCTTACAATTTCCGTGATACATTCGGAGACTGCAGATATCCTTTCTGTTGAAGATAACGGCATTGGCGTAAAAAAATATAATCTGCCGTACATTTTTCAAAAGGGCTTTACCGGGGATTCTACTGACAGCAGAAAGAAGGCTACCGGTATGGGACTTTACCTGGTTAAGAAGATGGCCGACGATCTAAATCTTCATCTGGAAGCAGCTTCCCAGTGGGGAAAGAGCTTCAAGATTGTCATCTTCTTTCCTAAATTGAGATCCAACGGAGGGAAATAATATAAACAGAAAAACGCCCGCAGGATTTTCTCCTGCGGGCAGCGTGTTGTCAGCTATCCCAAGGCTTGTATTCTGTTACAGTTTTCAAATAGGTTTCGGGATCGCCGTTCAAGATAAGGTCTGCATACTCCAAAGGAGCGTTGTAGATCAAATAATCCAGCTCTGACCGCTGATACATATTGTCAGCAATCTCGTTCTCAACGACGATAGTGTCAATCGCAATCATACTGCCGTCGCTGAATTTCACTTCCACACAGCAATTATCCATATTGTAGGCACAAGATATTAAGGTTTTCATGGTATGTCCTCCATAATTCGTAATATAAAGCGAAAATCCCGTCTGACTTCCTGTTAGAAATCAGACGGGATTTGTCCGTATGCACCCCGGAAACCGTCAGCTAACAGTTGATAAGTAAATTAGTTCCTTATCACTGTTAAGCCAAGAGTTTCCTCGGTTTTCTGCTTTTATTGTAGCACATATTCTGTCGCTCTCTGCAATTCTTCCCTCTTCAAATGAAGAGGGATTTATGCTATAATGAGGGATACAACAAAATCCACCGGAAAGAAGGACAAGCCCATGACCTCTGTGCTGCTGCCCGAGGGCGAACTGCGCGTAGCACGCTGCGACATGCTCGACAAGCTGATCGCGGTCGGCGACGGCGATGCGGCGCTGCTGTATCTTTATATCCTGCGGCACGGCGGCACGGACGGCTCCGCTGCAGCACGTGCCCTGCGTCTGAGCGCCGATCGTTACGAACGTGCGGCATTCACGCTCAACAACCTGATCGCGCCGACGGAAAAAACCAAAGCAGCAACCGACAAATCCGCCGAAGCGCCGCGCTACACTGGCGATGAGCTGCGCCGCGCCCGTCTGGATGACCAGACCTTCTCCGGCCTTTGCGACGCAGCAGAGGGCATTACAGGCCGTGCGCTGACCGAGGGTCAGCTGCGCTGTCTGCTGACCATTTACGACTATCTTGGTCTGGACGCAGGTGCAACGATTGAGTTGCTCAGCTATCTGAAAAGCGAAAAGGGCACGGTCCGCACGACCGATCTGCGCCGCGAAGCCAACCAGTGGGCCGATATGGGCATTGTCACCGCGCAGGCGGCCCAGCAGTACCTGACACGCCGCGCGGATGAAAAACCGCTCAGCGAGGCGATCTACCGCGCACTCGGTGCAGATACCGAGCAGCCCGCGCCCAAGGAGCAGCGCGTCTGCCGCTTTGCACTGGCGCACGGCTTCCCTGCCGACGCAGTGGAGCTGGCGGTGCACCGCACCGGTCAAAAGCAGGGACACAAAAGTCTGGATTACACGCTCGGCATTCTGCGCCGATGGGATAATGCAGGCGTACATACGGTCAGCGAAATCACCGCTCTCGAGCCGGAAACCCGCACGTCTGCCGTGTCTGCCGTGCCTGCCGCCGTCGGTCAGACACCCGCACAGCCGACCGACAGCGCCACGCTCGCCGCTTGGGAGCAGGACTGGGCTGCACGCGTGCGCAGTCATCGCCGCAACACGGAGGAATAACCTATGGCATACGATAAAAAACTGCTCGCCGCCGCACGGCGCGAGCTGGAACGCGAGCGCACGGCTCACACCGAGGAGCTGGAAGCGCGCCGGCGTGAGATTTACACACGCGAGCCGCGTATCCGCGCAATCGACCGCGAGCTGAGCACCACGGCAGCGTCCGTTCTGCGGGCCGCAATGGAGTCCGGCGGAGACCCGACTGCTGCAATCGAAAAGCTGCGCGACCGCAATCTCGGTCTGCAGGAGGAACGCGGCGACCTGCTCCGGCAGCTTGGACTTCCCGCCGATTATCTGACCGACAAGCCGCTGTGCTCAAAATGCGGCGACACCGGCTACGCCGGCAGTGCGACCTGCGAGTGCGTCAAGGCGCGCTACGCCAAGCTGCTCAAGGAGCAGCTTTCCTCGGTGCTGCCGATTGCCGACCAGAACTTTTCCAAGTTCGACATGAGCTTTTACTCCACCCGCCCGGATGGCCGCAGCGGTATTTCGCCGCGCGAAAATATGGAATATAATCTGGGCGAATGCAAGGCTTATGCCGCAAAATTCGGCAAGGATTCCCCCAATCTGCTGCTGTTCGGCTCGACCGGTCTGGGCAAGACCTTTCTCTCTACCTGCATTGCCGAGGCGGTCTCCGCACGCGGATTTTCCGTGGCCTACGACACCGCCATCAACATTGTTGCCGCGTATGAGACCATCAAATTCGGCTCCGGTGACGGCGAAGCCGCCGCAGAACGCGCTGCACGCTACGAGCGCGCCGACCTGCTCATTATCGACGATATGGGCACCGAAATGGGCACCGCCTTCACGGTTTCCGCGCTGTACAACCTGATCAACAACCGCCTGATGGCTAAGCGCCCCATGATCATCAACACCAACTTACTGCCGGAAACGCTCAGCGAGAAATACTCGCCTGCCGTGGCCTCCCGCCTGCTCGGCGAGTTCCTGCCGCTGCGGTTCTTCGGTGATGACATCCGGCTGCTGAAAATGCGCAGAACGTAAACAAATCCCTCTCTTTTTTGCGAGAAAGAGAGGGATTTTTAGGTAACACCGCATAATTGAACAAGAGCGATTTGCGGGGAATTTTGCGGTGTTGCCTCAGATTTCGGATTGTTTGCCGAGCAGCTTATCGCGCCAGCGACCAAACCGATGCGTAATCATGCGCAGCTCGATACCGACAAGCAACGCCGCGATAACCGTACCGATGCCGACGCTGCCCAGTCCGTGCAGGAAGATCAGGCAGGTGATGAGCGAAATGCACACCATAGATACGTCAAACGCGATCTTGACGGTCGGGAACGGCTTGCCCGTCAGCGTGGAGATGGCCAGCATAGCGCCTTCACCGGCCAGCGGCATAATGTCCGCCGGAACGTAGAAAAAGATGCCGATTGCAACGAAAACAGTGGCAATCCAGCACATCAGCAAACGGATAATCAGGTTGTCCGTCGAGGGAAACATCGCCGCGAGCGTGTTGCAGGTGGTTGTGAATGCGCCGAACACCATGCCGACCGGAATCTGCAGCAGGTTTTTGCATTCAAAGCGGCGGCGCATCAGCAGCATTTGCAGGATGACCAGAATAACGTGGAAAATGACGGTCGCAACACCCATCTCAATGCCCCAGACACAGGTCATGGTGTATGGGATGGAGCTGACCGGCGACACGCCGAGATTGGACTTGACCGACAGTGCAATGCCGATAGTCATGACGAAGAAGCCGCCGAAGTAATACAGCAGCCGAATACCGAGTTTAGAGCCTTTCATGCCTGTTTTATCCCCTTTTAGTTGTTTAGATTGCGATAAATACGCTCGAGCAGGGTCTGTACCTGCTGCATCTCCTGCGGTGAGAAGCCGCGCAGCGCCTCCTCTTCTGCGGCTGCAAAGATATCATTCAAGCGGCGGCACTGTTCCCGGCCGAGGTCGGTCAGGCGGACATACACCGTACGGCGGTTTTCGTCGCGTGTGCTGCGTTCAAGCAGTCCGGCGCGTTCCATTCCCCCGAGGATGGTAGAAAGCGAGGACGGCTCGATATGGCAGCCCTGGGCGATATCCTTTTGCATGGCGCCGTCGTGATCCTGCAGAAAGTCCAACACTTTAGGCTGGCCGGTGGTCAGACCGAGCGGTTTGATGCGCGACATGACAAGTTTCTGCAGCATGGCATGGTCAGCCATGAGCAGGTAATGGGTGGAAAATTCCATTGCGTTCTCCTTTGTTCTAATTCAAACAGTTTGCTTTCTAATTATATATCTATGAGTTTTTATTGTCAATTTGTATTTTCTTATACTTACTGTTATATTTTCTTTCTTTATTATAGATTACTTTTCGTTATATTATCATTAGATATAACTTTACGCTGTTTTTAACGATTCTGCGCGTACGCGGCGCAGGCGTACAAGAGGGTCGCTACCAAGGTTTCTTACTCCGAATTTTGAAGCATTTTCGGTTTCAGCAATCCCGCAGATTCTGCAAAATACCGTAGTTTTCTCGAAACAAGTGTATAATAAAAATATTGGTTTATTATTAGTAAAATAAAACGAGAGCGTATAGCTTGAAATTGCTATACGCTCTCAATCTGTCAAAAAAGTATTATTTTAATTTTTACGCTTCGTGCGGTAGCACGCATTTAATAGAATTTGCAAAGCAAATTCATAAAAATCGGGGGCGTGTACCTCGGTTTTTATACTTTAAGAGGGAGAAAGTTTCCGAATGGGAACTTTCGGACGTCCGTGTTTTGCGAAGTCAAAACACAGATTGTCGGAAAAACAAAGTTTTTCGACAGTCTCAGAGCGTATAGCTTGAAATTGCTATACGCTCTTTTTATAGCCTTGCAATCTATTTGCAAATAGCATGAATTTTTACACATTCCCGCGGAATTTAATCGTAATATCCGTCATATTCATGCGCTCTCTGGGGAACTGGTGGCGCTCGAGGTAGTCGTAGAGCAGGCGGATCGGGAGCGTGCCCTGTGTTTTGACGTCCTGCCCGATGATGAAATCGACCGTACCGTTTTTTACCATTTTGATGTTGCCCTCGGTGACATCGTGAACGACGATGTGCAGCTTTTCGCTGCGATGTGCGGCGTGCACGGCGCGGTAAACGCCCTCCCGTCCTGCGGAGGTCAGATAGATGCCGCGCAGCTCGCTGTCCGACTGAATGGCGCGCATAGCGATGCGCTCGGAAAGGCTTTCGTCGAGGAACGAGCATTCCGGGTGCAGAACCCGGATATCCGGAAAACTCTCCGCCATTTCGGTGCTGAAGCCGGTAAAACGCTGCGAGTCGGCATAGTGACCGCTACGCTGCCCCAGAATCGGCAGCACGCTGCCGTGCCCCTGCATGACCATGCCGAGCAGCGCAGCGGCAGCGCGGCCGCTCGCGATGTTGTCCGTGCCAACATAGGCGATGCGGTTCGCGTCGGTGATGTCCGTGTTGAAGGTCACGACAGGGATGCCCTGCTGCTCGCTGAGCGTGTTGATCTTATCTCGCACGAGCGTGTTCGCGAGCGGCATGAGCGCGAGTCCGTCGATGTGCTCGGTCGTCACCAGCTCATCGATCAGCGTCAGCTGATGCTGCACATCCATATCCTGCATCGCGCGCACGATGACCGTGATGTTCGGGAGAAGCTCACGCTCGGAAAAGCTCTCGAACAGCTCGCACAGCATCTGCACGAAGGGCGAATGGTCGGAGTGGAGCACCACGCCGATCTTCCACTGCTGCGTCTGCTGCATGACGAGGCGGTTCGAGATATAACCCATTTCACGCGCCGTCGCGCGGATGCGCTCCGCAACTTCCTCGCGTACACCCTCCTTGTGGTGCAGGGCGCGGTCCACCGTTCCGCGCGACACCCCGCAGCGGTCAGCAATCTGCTGCATCGTTACCATAAAATCACTCTCCTGCGTTATCTGTACTTATACTATATCATAAAATACAGTCGTGCGCCAGATGTTACATCTGCACGAAAATGTTGTGCTGCACATCGCCAATGATACAATGATAGCGTCATTTTTGTGCATAATATCGTAAACACTCGCAATCTTAATATGCACAATCACGATATAATGCACGGATAAATGATAGTGCGCCCAAGCTATTGCAACCGGAAATCCACTGTGATATTCTGTGATTGTCAAGTGAACAAGGCCATTCACAAAACCGAAAAATTCCCCAAAAGAGAGTGAGAGAAACAAAATGTCATTTTTCAGTTCCATGATCTGGATCGCGCTGAGCTTCCTGTTTTTCACCGTCATGGTGGCAGTCATTTCAGCGTGGAAGACCAGAGATGACAAGCTCGACACCGCCGAGGGATACTTCCTCGCGGGGCGCGGACTGCCGGGTATTGTCATTGCAGGCTCGCTGCTGCTGACCAACCTGTCCGCAGAACAGCTGGTCGGCACAAACGGTCAGGGCTGGGCTTCCAATATGAGTCCGATCGGCTGGGAGGTCGGTGCACTGTTCACGCTGTTTGCACTGGCATTGTGGTTCCTGCCGACCTACCTCAAAATGGGCACGACCACCATCCCGCAGCTGATGGAAGCACGCTTTGGCCGCGGCACCAAGCTGATGTTCTCGTTCGTCATCGTTGTGATGTACTCCATCCTCAATCTGCCGGTCATCCTTTACTCCGGTGCAGTTGTATTTGAGAATATCTTCGATATTTCCGGTATCTTCGGCATCAGCAAGTTCCAGGCTGTTGCAATTCTGTGTGTCGTTATCGGCATTATCGGCGGCTGCTACGCCATCTTCGGCGGTTTGAAGGCGGTTGCCGTATCCGACACCATCAACGGCATCGGCCTTATCATCGGCGGTCTGATGATCCCGTTCCTCGCGCTGACGTTGCTGGGTCACGAGACCACCGGCGGCGGTCTCGTAGAAGGTGTCAAGTACCTCGTACAAACCGAACCCGAAAAGCTCAACGCATGGGCTTCGTGGGATGCTGCTGAACCGGCTCTGCCGTGGCCGCTCATCTTCACGGGAATGTTCTTCAACAACCTGTACTGGTGGTGCACGAATCAGTCCTTTGTACAGCGCGCACTTGCTGCAAAGAGCCTGAAGGAAGGTCAGAAGGGCGCGATCTACTGCGGTTTCCTCAAGACCATCGGCTTCTTCTATCTGGTACTGCCGGGCGTTATCGCTTACCACCTGCCGTCCATTCAGGACAAGCTAGCGGCGGCCGGTTCCTCCGCGATCGACTTTGCTTATCCGGCACTGGTTTCCGCCGTTGTTCCCAAGCCGGTCATGGGCTTCTTCGCTGCTGTTCTGTTCGGCGCGATCCTGTCCTCGTTCAACTCGGTGCTCAACTCCGCATCGACCATGTTTACCCTCGACCTGTACCGCACCGCCATCAATCCGAAGGCTTCGGATATGCAGTGCGTCAAGGTCGGCAAGATCTACGGCACCTGCGCCGGTACAGTCGCTATCTGCGTGGCACCGTTCGTTATGTTCGCACAGGGCATCACGACCTTCCTCAACTCTATGAGCCAGTTCGTTTCCCTGCCGATCCTGTTCACCGTACTCGGCGCGCTGATCTTCCGCAAGGCACCGAAGTACGCGCCCAAGGTCATCACCGCTGTTCACGTTATCGCTTACGGCGCGTTTATGATCATCAAGCCCTGTTACCCCACCTCGGGTGAGCCAATTCATTATCTGTACGCCATCGCTGTGCTGTTCGTCGTTGAATTTGCCATCATGTGGTATCTGAACAAATACCGCGGCACAGAAGAATATGTTCCGGCCGATGTCGGCGCAGTTGATTTGACCCCGTGGAAGTATCGCCATATCGTATGTATCATCGGTATCATTCTGGCGATCGGCATCTACATTCTGTTTTCGCCCATCGGCATTGCCGCATGAGTATAATAAAGTCCAACCAAGAACCTAATTGAGAAAAGAAAAGGAGAACAATTACCATGAAACTCGGATTTAATGAAGCAAATGACCGTTTCTGCAAGAACCACAGTGTTATGATGGACCTCGAGCTGTGCGAGAAATACGGCTTCGACTGCATTGACATTCAGTCGGAGTGCCTGAACCGCGATCTGGAAGCCGGCAAGATCACCCTCGAGGAGATGGGCGCATGGTTCCAGAGCCACCACCTCAAGATGCTTTCCTACAATGCGCTGTGCTTCTTCAACATGAAGCAGACGCAGGAGGAAAAGGACGCCGTGATGGCTGAGCTGGACGAGATCATTCGCCGCTGCAACATCCTCGGCTGCAAGATGATCGTTGTCGTACCGAGCAAGGACATGAAGGAGCGCGGCCTGACCCCGACCCGCAAGGAGATCCGCGAGGATGCAGTTGCTGTTCTCAAGGAAATGGTTAAGAAGTGCGAGCCGCACGGCATCCGCCTGAGCCTTGAGTTCTGCGGCGAGCCGTCCATGACTATCAACCGTTTTGAGGATGCTTACGCCATCGTCGAGGAGGTCAACAGCCCGTATGTCGGCGTAACGCTCGATCAGTACCACTTCTACGCAATGGGCTCCGGCTGGGATACGCTCGAAAAGGCCGACGGCAAGAAGATTTTCGTATGGCACCTGAACGGCACCGAGGATATGCCCTGCGGCGCTTACTACAACAACGACGAGAAGCGTCTGTGGCCGGGTGCCGAGGGCGACTGCCTGCCGCATGCACGCTACGCTGATACGCTCAAGAAGATCGGCTTTGACGGCGACTGCTGCACCATCGAGATCTTCCGTCCGGCATACTATGAGATGTCGCAGGAGGAGAACGTAAAGAAGTCCGCAGAAGTCACCCGTGCACACGTTGAAAAATACGCACAGTTCTAATATCGTAAAATCAGCAGTATCTCACAGCATATTCCCCAGCATTTATCACATTTTTTTGATCTGTAAAGGAGAATTTATTATGAGCTATCTGAAGAAAATCGGCGCACTGTTTGTTTCCTCCGCATTGATGGCATCCATGCTCGCAGGCTGCGGCTCATCCTCCGATTCCACCGGCGGCAACGGCTCTCAGGCTGAGGGCGGCGATGGCAATTACAACATTTCCATCGTGTTCAAGACCACCTCGAACGAATACACCCAGTACATGATGGCAGGCGCTGAAAAAGCGGCGGCCGAGACCGGCGCAGTGCTCGACATGAAGGGCGCGACCTCCGAAACCGCATACGATGAGCAGCAGAACATGATCGAGACCGACCTGCACGCGAACAAGTACGACGCCATGATCATCGCGCCGCTTCAGGGCGATATGGCGACGACGCTGGTAAGCGGCACGGATATGCCCATCTTCGCAATCGACACGGACTTTAATGCACCGGAGAAGATTTCGTTCATCGGCATCGGCCAGAAGGATGCAGCGGCAAGCGGCGGCGAAAAGGCTGTCGAGGCGGCGAAGGCAGCCGGCTGGGATAAGATCGAAGCAGCTTATATTGCGGGTGTTCAGGGTGACTCCACCGCCGATGCACGCCGCACCGGTTTCCAGGAAGGCATTGACGGCGCAGGCGGCACGTTCCTCGCGGACGAGGTGCAGTATGCAGACGCCGTAGCAGATAAGGCAACCGTCTGCATGGAAGGCATCATGCAGAGCCATCCGGAGGGTCTGGCTATCATCGCCTGCCACAACGACGACTGCGCAATTGCGGCAGCTCGTGCAGCAGCGAACAATCCGGCTTATGCAAAGACTATCTTCATCGGCTTTGACGGCAACATCACCGCAGCACAGTCCATCCTCGATGGCGGCGAGACCATGACCGTTGCACAGAGCGGTTACGATCAGGGCTATCAGGCGGTTAAGACCGTTGTGGCACATCTGAACGGCGAAAAGGTAGACAGCTTTGTTGACTGCGGTACCAAGGTCATCGACAGCACCACCGCCGAGGACTACATGGCAACCCTCAAGAGCCAGATGGACGGCAAGGCAGTTGCACAGTAAACCGTAATACCATGCGCTGCACTTGCAGCAGCAAGTGCAGCGTATCTATTAAACAATCACGTTTCTATAAGGAGAGAATTACAATGGGCATTCTGAAAATCGGCGTAGTTGGCTGCGGCCGTATCGGCAAGCTGCACATCAACAACCTGATCAACTCCGTACCGGGCGTTCAGGTAGTAGCTGCTGCTGACCCGATGCTTGACAAGTCCGGCGCACGCGAGTGGCTGGCAGAGCGCAAGATCAC
>NZ_BMQH01000017.1:0-35898 GCF_014648015.1 Butyricicoccus faecihominis | reverse complement strand
CAGCGCTGCCTGAACTGCAAGAACAAGCCCTGCATGACCGGCTGTCCGGTACAGGTCAAGATTCCGGAGTTCATCTCTCTGGTTGCAGAGGGTAAGTTCCTCGAGGCGGCTGCGAAGATCAAGGAAACCTCCGCTCTGCCCGCTGTCTGCGGCCGTGTATGCCCGCAGGAGAGCCAGTGCGAGTGTCACTGTGTCCGTGGCATCAAGGGCGAGCCGGTAGCCATCGGCCGTCTGGAGCGCTTCGTTGCGGACTATGCGCGCGAAAACAGCACCGAGAAGGCTGTCAAGCCGGAATCCAACGGTCACAAGGTTGCCATCGTTGGTGCAGGTCCGGCCGGTCTGACCTGCGCAGGCGATCTGGCTCGCATGGGTTATGAGGTTACCGTTTTCGAGGCGCTGCACACCGCAGGCGGCGTTCTGATGTACGGCATTCCGGAGTTCCGTCTGCCCAAGGCTATCGTGCAGAAGGAGATCGACACGCTGAAGGATCTCGGTGTTGCGTTCGTGCTGAACTTTGTTGTAGGCCGTTCTGAGACCATCGACGAGCTGTTCGGTGACGGTTTTGAAGCAATTTTCGTTGGCTCCGGTGCCGGTCTGCCGACCTTTATCGGCGTTCCGGGCGAGAACGCAAACGGCGTTTACTCCGCAAACGAGTACCTGACCCGCATCAATCTGATGAAGGCATACAAGGAAAACGCGGACACCCCGATCTACCACGCCAAGAAGGTCGCTGTTGTCGGCGGCGGCAACGTAGCAATGGACGCTGCCCGCTGTGCAAAGCGCATGGGCGCAGACGAGGTTTACATTGTTTACCGCCGTTCCGAGAAGGAGCTTCCGGCTCGTCTCGAGGAGATTCACCACGCGAAGGAAGAGGGCGTTGTATTCAAGTTCCTGACCGCGCCGCTCGAAGTGCTGTCTGACGAGAACTTCAACGTCACCGGCCTCAAGTGCCAGCAGATGGAGCTGGGTGAGCCTGACGCATCCGGCCGCCGCCGTCCGATTCCGGTTGAGGGCAGTGAGTTTGTACTCGACCTCGATTGTGTCATCGCGGCGATCGGCACCAGCCCGAACCCGCTGATCCGTCACACCACGCCGGGTCTGGAAACCAACCGCAAGGGCTGCATCGTGGCTGATGACGAGCACGGCATCACCTCCAAGGACGGCGTATTCGCCGGCGGTGACGCTGTTACCGGTGCGGCTACCGTTATCCTCGCAATGGGCGCCGGCAAGCGCGCTGCGGCTGCGATGGACGAGTACATCAAGAATAAGAACAAGTAATTTTTGCTTGATATGAGGAAAGAAAAACCAGGTTGTGCATTAAGCCGCAACCTGGTTTTTGCAGTGCGTTCGATATAGCAGCGACAAGTAAGCCGGGTGCCAGCCAAAAACTGACGGAAAACTCCAAAACCGACGAACAGAAATCATATAGCAGGCCGTATAGGGACGGACGAGAGTGCTGCTCAATACAAAGTCCAGTGCTGCTCGAACTGCTCGCGATTGCGGCACTCATCATGACAAATTTCCTCTCTAATGTGGTGACGATGGTGCTGTTCTTCAATATCGGTCTGGCGCTGCTCTCCGGTTCCAACATGCATCTGGGAGCGTTCGCCGCTGTCATCGGTGTCGCAGCATCTATGGCATCTCTGACGCCGTCCGCGTGCACACCGGCACCGCTCATCTTCGGACCGGGGCATGTGACGGTCCGCGGTGTGCTCAAGGCGAACCTCGTGTTCCTTGTGCTATCCCTTGCGGCCTGTCTTGTTGTGGTCTATCCGCTCGCCTCTGCGGTGTTTGGATAAGAAAAGCATGTGCGCAGATAAAATCCCCCTTGATGCCGGCCCGGTATCAGGGGGATTGTCTGTTTTTGTTCGTTCGGACGGGAATACCAGTGAATGGTTCTGATAACAGCAGGTTTTGTGCAAAACACAGCGCTCAGCGCGCCGAAAAATGTATGGGTCTAAATTCACATCTTCGGGCGCCATCGCCGCACCCATGTTGGCCGCGTCCTTGACGCCCATTTCGACCATTTTGCCGAACAGAACATGCGTCACGCGCACATCGCACGGCTCCGCGCCGTTCGGCACCGGCGCACTGCCGAGAATAGCCGCGCCTGCCGCAGTAGTCGTCCATTGTGCGGTTGGTGTGCGCTGCCCGCCGTAGGCCAGCGGAAAACGGTACTGCCGCTCCGCCGAGCAGAAATGCGAGGATGCTGCCGCAAGCAGGCGGTCTGCCGCGCCGCTCTCGACCAGACAGCCGCCGAGCGCAAGACCCTGTGCCATCGTCGAGCATGCACCGTACTGTCCGAGATAGGGCACATTCGCGTGCATGGACGCTAAAAACGAGCCGATGCACTGGTTGAGCAGGTCGCCTGCAAGGATCAGGTCGAGCGAACGCTCGGGCAGGGTGGCCTTGCGCAGCGCAAGCCGGATGGCGGTCTTTTGCAGTTCGCTCTCCGCCAGCTCCCACGAGCGCTGTCCCATCCGGTCATTCTTCGCCACATAGTCAAACCGCTCACCGAGCGGGCCTTCGCCCTCTTTTTTGCCGACTGCCGCCGCGTGTCCGAGCAGATACGGCCGGTTTTCGAGCGCAAGTGTGCGCTTCCCGATGCGCTTTATCATACCGAACCGCCTCCCGTCAAAAACAGAATGAGACCGTAAATGACGCTTGCCGAAATGCCGTATACCAGCACCGGTCCCGCGATAACAAACAGCTTTGCGCCCAGACCGAGGATTAGCCCTTCGCTTTTGAACTCCATCGCCGGAGAAACAATGGCGTTTGCAAAGCCGGTGATCGGCACAATCGTGCCTGCTCCCGCATATTTTGCAAGCTTTTCGTACAAATGCAGGCAGGTGAGCAGGGCACCGAGAAACACCATCGTGATGGCGGTCGCGGCGGCTGTGTCCTCGGTATCCAGTCCGCGGGAGAGCCACAGCTGCCGCACCCCCTCGCCGACCGTGCAGATCGCACCGCCAATCAGAAACGCCAGCAGGCAGTCGCGCCACAGCGGCGAATTCGGACTTTTGCGTTCGAGCAGCTGTTGATAGGTTTGTTTATCCAGTTTCATGCAAGGTTCCCCTTTCTGTACGCGTAGTTTGCCCAGCCATTCCGGGATTATCCATCTGACCCTGTAAAATAAATGCGAACTGACCATTTTCGACAGACCATATTCGCGGTATGATAAATAAAACATATCAGATCAGGGGGATTTATGATGGAATCCAAGAAAAAAGCGTTTTCGCTGTACGACATCGTGATGATCGGTCTGATGGCGGCAGTGGTATTCGTTGTTACCATGTTCCTGTCCATTCGCATTCCGACGCCGACAGGCACCACCATGATCAAGCTCGCAAACGCGTTCGTGCTGCTGTGCGGCCTGCTGCTCGGACCGGTTCGCGGCGGTCTTGCAGCCGGTATCGGCTCGATGATCTTCGACCTGATGACGCCGGAGTACGCACCGGAGGCGTGGATCACCTTCCTGCGTTTCTTTCTGATGGCATGGCTGTGCGGCGTGATCGCTTACGCCGGTGCCGCTGCCGCAAAGAAGTTTGCGCGCAACCTCGTGGCGTGCCTTGCAGGTGCGGTGTTCTCGTCGCTGCTGTACATGCTCAAGGGTATTATTGAGCTGATGATCGGCGGCAGTGCGCTGGTTCCGGCTTTTGTGGCCAATATTCCGAAGCTGATGACCTCGCCTCCGAATATCGTTATCGCGGTAGTTGTTGCAATGGCGCTTCTGCCGGCGCTGCAGAAGGCGATGAATTCGACCTCGTTCGGCCGCCATATAGCAGAAAAGTAAGCAAATCCGTTGAGAAACGCGCCTGTCGGTTATCGGCAGGCGCGTTTTCCATGCTTTGCAGAAAGTCGGATTTCGTGGTATACTGTAGGCAACACCGCACAATTAAAGCGGCGGCTCCTTGCGCAGGCTCCGGTCGCGCTGCCGCGGTGCTTTGCGGAAATTTCGTGTTCTGACTTTGATTTCGGTTCCTTGCGCGAGTTCCGTCCGCGCTGCCGAAGTTTCACGGTAATACATCAAGTATTACCGCAAAACTGTGCCTCGTCAGTACGCAAAATTTACTCGCAAATCACTCTTGTTCAATTATGCGGTATTGCCTGTAATCATCTAAAGAAAAGCACAGCGAGGAGGAAAACAGTATGGCGGATTTTGTATCGCATCATCTATTCGGCAGGCAGGCACTGACGGTGTTTCCCGCACCGGCGCAGCGGGCAGCGGCATGCCGTCCGGCGTGCTTTTTCTGGGGCTGTCAGGGACCGGACCCGCTGTTTTACCGGAAAATCCTGTTCGGCAGTCCGCTGCACAAGCTGGGCAACCGCATGCACTCGGAGAAAACGGACGAGCTGTTTGCGGCGCTCTCGCGTGCGGTGCGCGACCTGAGCGGTGACGCGCAGGAGATCGCAGCGGCGTATTTCTACGGCTTCGTGTGCCATTATGCGCTCGACAGCGAGATTCATCCCTATGTTTACTGCCAACAGGTGCGGTTCTGTGCTGAAAATCCGAAGCTGTCCGCATCGGCGGTGCACAGCCGCATAGAAAGTGACATTGACTATCTGATCTACGAACGCGCATGCCATCGCCCCATCACTGAGTTCGATCCGGAGGAACGCTATCAGCTGTCACCGATCGAGCAGGCGGTGCTGTCGGTTGTGCTGCACGCGGTGCTCAAAACCGTGTACGGAGCCGATGTTTCCACGCATGAGCTGCGCCGTTCGTTCGCGGAAATGACTTCATGGGAGAGTTTTCTCTATTCGGAGAGCCGCGCCGTCTATCGCGGAGCGAAAAAGGCGGAAGCCCTGCTTGGTCGGGGCGCCCTGCTCACCGGTCACATGAAGCTCGAGCGTCCGGTGTGGGATGCGCTCAATCTGGCTCATCAGCCGTGGCATAACCTGTGGAAACCGGACGAAACCCGCACGGATTCCGTTCCGGAGCTGTTCGGTCTGGCGCGTATTCGTGCCGCCTCGCTCGCCGGACAGTATGCCGCGCAGTTTGACGCAGGCTGGCTGATGCACTATCACTTTGATGAGCCGTTCGATAGCGGCAACCCGAAAAAATTGATAATGGAAAATGAGATGTGAGTGCATTTTCATTTGTCATTGCGATTGCAACAGAAAAGACGGTAAAAGACAAAAGGCGCCTGAAAAGGCGCCTTTTGTGTTAGACACCGCTACTTTTCCGTTAGTCACGGCTATTTTTGACCTGATTTCTTTGCAATACGGCAATGCCTGTGGTAAAATTGTAGGAAATCCGAAAGGAGGTGCAGCAACCGTGCAGTACGTGCTGTACTATTTTATTGCAGTCAGCGTCATCGGCGCGATTGTCTGTATTTACGATAAGCTCGCCGCGGCTCGCGGCTGGAGGCGTGTGCCCGAGCGCACGCTGTTTTTCTGGGCGCTGATCGGCGGCGGGCCGGGCGTGTACGCCACCATGCTCATCATCCGTCACAAGACGCTGCACCATATTTTCATGCTCGGCATACCGGCAATTATGATTCTGCAGGGAGCAATTATTGTTGGTATTTATAACATTCTGTATATGAAGGGACTTCTATGACAAACGCACTTATCCATATTTTCATCCGCGATGCGGAAAACACCGGCGATTCGCGGGTGCGTGAAAAATTCGGCGTGTTGTCCGGTGCGGTCGGACTGGCATGCAACCTGTTCCTGTTTGCGCTCAAGCTGATCATTGGTCTGCTTACAGGGTCGATTTCCATCGCGGCGGACGCATTCAACAACCTGTCGGACGGTCTGTCCTGCTTGATTTCCATTGTCGGCTTCAAGGTTTCCGGCAAGGAGCCGGATGCGAAGCATCCGTTCGGCTACGGACGCACCGAGTACATCGCGGGACTGATCGTCTCGTTCATCATCATTCTGGTCGGCTTCGAGTTCTTCAAAACCTCGCTCGACCGCATTCTGCATCCGGCTGCCGTAGCGTTCTCGGCGGTGCTGATGGGGATTCTTGCCGTATCCATGCTGGTTAAGCTGTGGATGGGCGCGTTCAACGTCAATATCGGCCGCAGAATCGACTCTCCGGTGCTGATGGCGGCCGGTCAGGACAGCCGTAATGATGTTATTACCACGGCTGTTGTCGTACTCGGCATGGTAGCCGGCCGGTTTACCACGCTGCCGGTGGACGGCTATGTGGGCGTTGCCGTTGCCGCGTTTATCCTCTGGTCGGGCATCGGCATTGCGAAGGATACGGTTGCGCCGCTGCTCGGCGAAGCCGCCGATCCGGAGGTTGCTCGCAATATTCGGCGGATTGTAATGGAGTCCGACCATATTGTCGGCGTACACGATATGATTATCCACAATTACGGTGCGGGCCGCTCAATTGCGTCGCTGCATGCCGAAGTGCCGAGCGACTCGGACTTTGTGGCTGTGCACGAGGAAATCGACGAGGCCGAAAAGCGTGTCTGGCAGCAGACCGGTGTGTATCTGGTCATCCACATGGATCCGATCGATATCAATAATGCGTATGTCAACGCGCTGCGTGAGCAGACCGACGGCGTGCTCCGTCAGATCGACGGACAGCTTACCATGCACGACTTCCGCATAGTGGACGGCAAACGCCAGATCAACCTGATTTTCGACGTTGTTGTGCCGTTTTCCTATGATGAGGATGCCAAACGCTCCCTGCTGATGAAGATCTATGACGGTCTGAAAGCGATCGACTCGCGCTATAATCCGGTTGTAACGCTCGATCATCAGATGTGATAAGAAAATAATAAGCAGAAAAAGAGGTGCTTTCGCATCTCCTTTTTCTGCTAAAAATAGCATAGAAAAACGGTAGGGAACAAAATAATCCGCGGAAACGGCAAGTTATCATTGCAATACCCCGGAAATTTGCTATAATGGAGATAGCGTTTTTACGCTTTATCAGATAACATTATTGTTTGGGGGAATTTAAGTGAGCTTTTTCTCGGGCCTGCTTTCCGCACTTCCCGGTGCAGTGGCGCAGGGTTTGATCTGGGGACTGATGGCGATCGGCGTATTCATCACCTTTAAGGTGCTCGATCTGGCCGACCTGACCGTCGATGGTACGATGGCGACCGGCGGTGCGGTGTGCATCGTTATGATGACGCACGGCGCGAATGTATGGGTGGCAATGCTGTGCGCTTTCCTTGCCGGCATGCTGGCCGGACTTATCACCGGTATTCTGCATACCTGTATGGGTATTCCGGCGATTCTGGCCGGTATTTTGACACAGCTGGCGCTGTTCTCCATTAACCTGCGCATTATGGACAAAAAAGCAAATGTAGCGATCAATCCGGACAACTACAAGCTGCTTGTATCGCTGCGCAACGTCAAGAAGCTGACTATCGAAAATCCGATTTTCGTTGCGGCTGTTTTTACGATTGTGGTTATCGCACTGCTGTACTGGTTCTTCGGTACGGCGCTCGGCTGCTCCATTCGTGCGACCGGCGCAAACCCGAACATGAGCCGTGCACAGGGCATCAATGTTGATTTTGTCAAGGTGCTCGGCCTGATGCTGTCCAACGGTCTGGTTGCGCTGGCAAGTGCGCTGTACTGCCAGTATCAGGGCTTCGCGGATGTCAACGCCGGCCGTGGCGCTATCGTTATCGGCCTTGCCGCTGTCATCATCGGTGAGGTGCTGTTCAGCCGTATTTTCCGCAACTTTGCGCTGCGTCTGCTCGGCGTATCGCTCGGTGCGGTTGTGTACTATCTGGTTATTCAGGTGGTCCTCAATCTCGGCCTGAACACCAACGACCTGAAGCTGATCTCGGCTTTCGTCGTTGCAATCTTCCTTGCTGTTCCGTACTGGAAGGGCAAGTATTTCCGCGGTGCAGCCAAGAGTGCCGCAAAGACTGATGCGAAGGAGGCCAAGTAACATGCTGCAGCTCAAAGGGATTTACAAGACCTTCAACGCGGGCACGGTAAACGAAAAGCGTGCCATTGACAACCTGAACCTGACCCTTGAGGACGGCGATTTTGTCACCATCATCGGCGGCAACGGCGCCGGCAAGTCCACCACGCTGAACCTGATCGCAGGCGTGTATCCGGTGGATGCGGGCATGATTCATCTGAACGGCTACGACCTGACCAATCTGCCCGAGCATAAGCGCGCGCGTTTCCTCGGCCGCGTATTTCAGGACCCGATGATGGGTACTGCCGCTACCATGGGTATCGAGGAGAATCTGGCGCTGGCATACCGCCGCGGTCAGAAGCGCGGCCTCGGCTCCGGTATCACGAACGAGGAACGCGAGCTGTATCGCGAAAAGCTGGCAACGCTCGGTCTGGGACTGGAGAACCGCATGACCAGTAAGGTCGGTCTGCTGTCCGGCGGTCAGCGTCAGGCACTGACCCTGCTGATGGCCACCCTGCGCAAGCCGGATCTGCTGCTGCTCGACGAGCATACCGCAGCGCTCGATCCGAAAACCGCAGATAAGGTGCTGCAGATCACCGAAGAGATCGTTGCACGCGACAATCTCACCACATTGATGGTAACGCATAACATGAAGAACGCCATCCAGTACGGCAACCGTCTGATTATGATGGATGCCGGTCGCGTTGTCGTTGATATCCGCGGTGAGGAGAAGAAGAACCTTACCGTCCGCGACCTGCTCGAGAAGTTCAACATCGAGAGCGACCGTATGCTGCTCAGCGAATAAGGCGAATAGAAAGACCCCGAAACATGGTTTCGGGGTCTTTTTATGTTCATTTTTCATTTTCCAATCTCAATTCTCCATTGATTTGCCAACCGAGCGGCGTTCGCTGGAACAAAGCATTGTGCAGCCCTGTCAGTGCCTGCCATGTGGCTCGATCGGTAATGCCGGTCTCGGGCAGCTGAAAAATTTTCTGTGCATGTCTGACAGCGGACTGTGTATCCGCATCGTACTCGCCGGTGAGCGGCACGGCGGCAATCCGGTTATAATGCGGCGCACTTTCGCACAGCATGAGCTGGAGCACATACACCGTGGGACTTTTCGCGCCCGGTTTCAGCACGGCATTGCTCTCAGGCGGGAAGAATGCCGTCTGCATGGGAAGTGCATCGGCGGCGATAAGCGCGGCATATGTAGCGTAGATGGCGTTCCATGTGCGCTGGTCGGCGGTGCCCGTCACCGGAAGGCAGTTCTGCTGCTGATAATCGCGCACGGCAGCGGCAGTCTTTGCATCCCAGATGCCGTCCGGCACGAGCGGTGCAGCGCTACCCTCAGACTGCTGGATGCGTCGCAGAAAGGTCTGCAAATCGAAAATATGGCTGCGTTTTTGTGCATCGGTGTACAATCACGTTGCCTCCTCTCCAACGGGATAGCCGGGATACTGTCCTCTGGCACTCTGGCTGCCGGCCAGCACGGTTTCGGCAAGATCGGCCATGCCCTCCCATGTCAGCGGACCGATAGCGCCCGTGGTGGGCAGACCGAGCAGCGACTGGATGACTGACACCGAGGACTCGGTCGCGTCTCCGAAAATGCCGTCTACCGTGACAGCGGGCACCTCGGCATAGCCGCGCGCGATGATGTTGATGAGCTGCTGCGCCTTCCGCACGGCTTCGCCGCGCATCCCCTTGACAAGAAAGGTCTCCGGCAGGCCGATAAATTCCTCGAGCCACTCCTGCTCAGGCTGGGCGAGCAGCACGGACTGGTAGGTGGAAAGCAGGGCATACCACGTCTCTCGATCCACCACACCGGTGATAGGCAGGCCGACAAGCCGCTGATACGCAGCCACGGCTTCGCGGGTCTGCGGACCGAAAATACCGTCGATCTGTTCCGCCTGCCAACGCGGCAGCGCATCGTAAAATTCGCCGACAATGGCAAGAAAATACTGCAAAAGCTGTACGCCCGGGCCGCTCATGCCCTCGGTCAGCCGCTCGGGGTACTGGCGGGAAATCTCACTGAGGGTCAGTCCCTCGCTGTTGAGCTCGCTCAGGCGCTTGACATTATTATAAATGAACGCGATGCGGTACCATGTTGCCGGGCCGACAAGGCCGTCCTCGGTGAGGTTGAATTGCCGCTGGAACGCCCGCACGGCGCGTTCGGTATCTGCGTTGAACACGCCGTCTGTGGGATAGATTTTCGGAATGTTCGGGAAATTGGTCGAAATGCGGTTAAGGCGCGTTTGAATCGTGCGGACATCCTCGGAAAAATCGCCAAGCCGCAGCGTTACACCGGGAAATGACCCGCCGAGATTGGGCGAGAGCGGTGCACCGGTGACGAAATTGATGTCGCTGCCGTAAAACGACTGCAAGATCTGCTCGGCGGAAAGTCCCTGTTCGGCAAGCGGCACGGTGCCCCACTGGCTCAGGCCGCCCGGACAGGTGACGGTTGTGCCGTTGCAGTACTGCGCGAACAGCGGCTCGACCGAGTCGCCGCGGGTGAGGTAAGTGCCGATCATATCATCTACAATGGTGGAAATATTCTCGAAAATATCCCGTCCGGGCACAAAGGACTGGTCATACCGCGTGGAATTGGTGATGTCAAAATCGTAGCCTTGCGCGCGGTACCATTCGGTGAATACACGGTTGAGCACATAGGACATTTGTGCGTACACGTTGGCGCGGATGGCCTGCTCGGGCCAGGTCGGATAAATCTCGGACGAGGCCACATTCTTGATGTAGTCCGCAAACGGCACGGTGACATTCTGCGCATTCGAGGACGGCGCACCGAGGTGCACCGTGATGGTTTCCGGTATGGAAACATAGGGTTCGGGCAAAGCAATCCCTCCTTTTACGGATTCTCCGGCAGAGCCGGATCGAGGGCCTGCGGCGCATCGGTGGCAGTCAGGTCGGTCTGCGCGAAGCTCTGGTTTTCCTTGAGCGGTGTAAGTGCCACGGGCAGCATGGTCGGCACGCCGGAGAACATGGCGATGTGCAGCGCGGTCAGCGGTGTGTAGCCCTCGGCGGAGATTTCGACCGTGTAGACCGCAAACGGCGGACCGCTGCCCGGACTCAGCGAGTTGCTACGCGGCGGCGTTGTCAGTATCATGGACGGCGTCATGCCGCCGGAGTCGGTCGTGACCGAGTAAAGCAGCGTGCGCATGCCGGTATCATCCGGCGCGGTGGAGACGGAAACGATGGCGTTTTCAAGCGGCAGTGCGCCTAACGCGGTCGTGACGAGTACACGCAGTTCGGCGGTGCCGTCGGTCAGTTCAGCCATGAAAAAACCTCCTTGTCAGCAGGTGAAAAAACAGATATACTAAAGGTAACAGCCGCAAAGGCGGCAAAATCTCGAAAGGCGGGGACAGTATGCAGGATTACAAAACAATGATCTCCATGTGTGCAGAGCAGGAGGAGAAGTTTCAGTTTGAGCATTTTTCGCGCGAGGATGCGCTGAAAATCGGCCTCAAGCTGCATGAAAACGCAAAGGAGCAGCCGGTTGCGGTTGAGATTACGGTGAACGGTCTGGTCGTGTTCCGTTACTTCGCAGAAGGCGCAAAGCCGGACAGCGAGCTGTGGCTCGCGCGCAAGCGCAACGCGGTTGACCTGATGGAAACGTCCTCGCTGCGGTTTTTCGCAGAGCTGGAGGACGCGGGTGAGACCTTCGCGGACCGCAAGCTCGACCCGAACGAGTACGCCGCAGGCGGCGGTTTCCCGATCCGGCTGCGCGGCACCGGCGTGATCGGTTCCATCTGCGTTTCCGGTTATCCGGATCATGTGGATGATCATCAGCTTATCATTAACACACTGGCGGAGTATTTCGCATAATTGAGCATTTTAAATGGAGAATGGAAGATGAACGTATCGTTTTTCATTCTCCATTATTTTTATACTATTTTGACATGATAATGCCGAAACCACCGGTCAAGCTGGATGATATACGCGAAAATCTGCGGGGTGCGCATCAGCTGTCCGAACCACGGTTCGGTGAGGCTTTCCGGCCGCTGCATGAGTTTTTGTACGGCATTCCGGTCGAACAGGGAAGCGGTGACCGAGGTGTTATCCTCGAAAATACGGCGGACATAGTCCGCGCACAAGCGGGTATAAACCGGATGAAAGGTTTTCGGATACGGACTTTTCTTGCGGTAAACGATCTCTTTGGGCAGTTCATCGGCGAATGCGCGGCGCACGATGCCCTTCTCACGTCCCTCGAGCGATTTGAAGCCCCACGGCATATTATAGGCATATTCGACAATGCGGTGGTCGCAGAAGGGCACGCGAACCTCAAGACCGGAGTACATGCTCATGCGGTCCTTGCGGTCGAGCAGGGTCGCCATGAACCAGTCAAGATTGAGCACGAACATTTCACGCATCCGGGCTGCTTTTTTGTCATCGGACGGCAGTCTGGGTGCGCGGGCGCAGGTGTCGCGGTAGTGCTGGCGCACAAATTCCTCGCCGTTTCTAACGGCATCCGGTGTGAGCAGACCCAGCCGCAGACCGACCGACCGTGACCACGGAAACGTATCTTCAAACAGAATTTCCTCACGGTGGTACCACGGATAGCCGCCAAATAACTCGTCGGCGCACTCGCCGGACAGGCAAACGGTGGTTCCGCCGCGCTTAACGGCCGCACAGAACAGCAGCAGGGAGGAGTCCACATCCGCCATGCCGGGCAGCGCACGCGCATCCGTCGCGGGGAGCAGAGCCGCGCACAGTGCCTCCGGTTCGAGCACAACGCGATGATGGTGCGTACCGAGAAAATCCACCATTTGATCAATATACGAATCGTCACTATTAGGTTGAAATATACTCTTTGTAAAATATTTATCGTTGTCCCGATAATCCACCGACCAGGTATGCAGCGTTTCGCCGCGGGCCGCGTAATCTTTCGCCGCCAGCATGGACAGGATGGACGAATCCAGTCCGCCGGACAGGAAACACGCCAGCGGCACATCGCTGACCAGCTGGCGCCGGGCGGCATCGCAGATGAGCGTGTGCGTGCGCTCGATGGTAGTCGGCAGGTCGTCCTCATGCTCGTGCGCCTCGAGCTGCCAGTAAACGTGATCGGTGAAGTTTTCCGGAGTCAAAACGGCAAAATGTCCGGGGAGCAGCGACTTGATCTGCCGGAAAACGCCGGATTCCGGCGGGCGCGCAGGCCCGAGCAGCAGCAGCATGCGCAGACCATCCTCGTCGAGCGCAGGCTCGATCTCCGGATGGCACAGCACGGTGTCAATGGTCGAACCGAAGGTCAGACCGTTGCGAATGGGAGCGAAAAACAGCGGTTTCACGCCCAGTCGGTCGCGGCAGAGCGTCAGTCGGCGTTCGCGTTTCTCCCAGATGGCAAAGGCGAAAATGCCGTTCAGCCGCGCAAATGCGTCGGTTTTCCACTCGAGATAGGCGTGCAGCAGCACTTCGGTGTCCGAATGTCCGACAAACTCGTGCCCGCGTGACATAAGTTCTGTACGCAATTCCGGCGTGTTATATAACTCTCCGTTATATATAAGGATAGTATTCCTGTCGGGAGAGTACATCGGCTGCTTGCCGCCCTCCGGATCAATGACGATCAGCCGCCGATGGATAAGCGCTGTGTCCTCGTCAAAATACGTGCCTTCGGCATCCGGCCCGCGCGGCGTAAGCGTTCGCTTCATTCCGTGAAGGATCGGTCCGCCGCGGCGTGCGTCGCGTTCATAATCGACAAAACCGCCGATACCACACATAGGCGATTCCTCCTCTGATTGATGGTTTCCTTCTGTTATATGTATTAAATGTGAAAAATATGAAGTAAAATCGTAATTTTTCTAAAAAATATAAGCGGCGACAGAACAGGATGAGGGTTGCGTGCAATATGCGTTCGTCCCTGCCGACATTTGGCAGAAACGCACAAAAAATGGAGTGCGGATTTTATTAGTAAAAAGAATGTTAAATCCTTGACAAATGGTTTCCGGCCGCTATAATAGAGATAGACATGCTCCAAACAAGGACCTCGCTGGGCGCGGCGCTGCGGCCAATGACCGTGTGCGCTGTGTTTTTGTGCGTGTCCGCTATTATTTATTTTTGGGAGGTTTATGGCATGGATTTTAGGCTTACAAAAGAAGAAGCACTGTTCCAGAAGATGTGCCGCGAGTTCGCTCTGAATGAAGTAGAGCCGATCGCAGCTGAGATCGATGCGGAAGAGCGCTATCCGGAGGAAACCGTTCAGAAGCTGATGAAGTACGGCCTGATGGGCATTCAGTTCCCGAAGGAAGTCGGCGGCTCCGGCGGTAACTATATCTGCTATTCTATCGCTATCGAAGAGATGAGCCGCGTATGCGGTACCACCGGCGGCATTATGTCCGCTCACGGCACCCTGGGTGCTTGGCCGATTTACGCTTTCGGCACCCCGGAGCAGAAGGAAAAGTGGCTGCGCCCGCTGATCGAGCCGAAGGAAGGCGCCAAGATCGGTGCATTCGGCCTGACCGAGCCGAACGCAGGTACTGACTCCGCTGCACAGCAGACCATGGCTGTTAAGCAGGAGGACGGCTCCTACATCATGAACGGCTCCAAGGTGTTCATCACCGGCGGCGGCCGTGCAGATACCTACGTTGTATTTGCTATGACCGACAAGACCAAGGGCAACAAGGGCATTTCTGCGTTCATCGTTGACAAGGACGACCCGGGCTTCTCTATCGGCAAGATCGAGCACAAGATGGGCATCCGTGGTTCTCAGACCGCTGAGCTGATCTTTGAGGACGTTCATCTGCCGGCAGACCGTCTGCTGGGCAAGGAGAACGGCGGCTTCAAGATCGCTATGATGACTCTGGACGGCGGCCGTATCGGTATCGCTTCTCAGGCTCTGGGCATCGCACAGGGCGCTCTGGATAAGGCTATCCAGTACATGAAGGAGCGCGTACAGTTCGGCAAGACCCTTGATAAGTTCCAGGGCCTGCAGTGGATGGTAGCCGACATGGCAACTCAGATCGACGCTGCTCGTCTGCTGGTTCGCCGTGCTGCATTCAACCACGATGTTGGTCTGCCGTTCACCAAGGAAGCTGCTATGGCTAAGCTGTACGCTTCTGAGGTTGCAATGGACGTTACCACCAAGTGCGTACAGATTTACGGCGGCTACGGTTACATCCGTGAGTACCCGATGGAGCGCATGATGCGTGACGCTAAGATCACCGAGATCTACGAGGGCACTTCTCAGGTTCAGAGAATGGTCATCGCTGGTCAGGTTCTGCGCTAAGAAAAGGAGGAAAACTGAACTATGAAGGCAATTGTTTGTGTAAAGCAGGTTCCGGATACCTCCGGCAAGGTTGCTGTTAATCCCGATGGCACCCTGAATCGTGCATCCATGCAGACCATCACCAACCCGGACGACCTGAACGCTGTAGAGGCTGCTCTGAAGCTGAAGGACGCTACCGGCTGCAAGGTCGTTGTTATCACCATGGGTCCTCCCCCGGCAGAGGGCATGCTGCGTGAGCTGATCGCTCGCGGTGCTGATGAAGGCGTTCTGGTTTCCGCTCGTGAGTTCGGCGGTTCCGATACCTTTGCTACTTCCCAGATCCTGGCTGCTGCTGTTAAGAAGGTTGGCCTGGAGAAGGACGACATCGTATTCTGCGGCCGTCAGGCTATCGACGGTGATACCGCTCAGGTTGGCTCTCAGATCGCTGAGAAGCTGGACATCCCGCAGGTTTCCTATGTTGCCGGCATCGAGAAGGATGGCGACAAGGTTGTTGTTAAGCGTATGCTCGAGGACGGCCACATGACCATCGAGACCCAGACCCCGTGCCTGCTGACCTGCATTAAGGAGCTGAACGAACCCCGTTACATGTCCCTCGGCGGCATCATGGACTGCTACTCCGCTCCGGTTTCCGTATATGATTACAACACCCTGAAGGACGATCCGCTGATCGATCCGACCACCATTGGTCTGAAGGGTTCTCCCACCAATATCTTCAAGTCTTTCACTCCCCCGCAGAAGGGTCAGGGCAAGATGCTCGAGGGCGCTGACAAGGCTACCTGTGAGACTCTGGCGGCTGAACTGCTGAAGAAGCATATTATCTGATTGAAAGGAGAACAGAACAATGGCTGATTTTAATAACACCAACCTCGCCGATTTCTCCGGCGTATGGGTATTCTGTGAGCAGCGCCAGGGCGAGCTGCAGCCGACCGTGCTCGAGCTGATCTCTGAGGCACGCAAGCTGGCAGACGACATGGGCACTGAAGTTTGCGGCCTGCTGCTTGGCGGCAAGGGCGTAGGCGAGAAGATGGCAAAGGAACTGGGCGCTTACGGCGCTGACAAGGTTCTGGTTTGCGAGAGCGACCTGCTCGAGACCTACACCACCGATGCATACGCAAAGGTTCTGTGCGACACCGTTATGGCTAAGAAGCCGGAGATCCTGCTGATCGCCGCTACCAACATTGGCCGTGACCTGGGCCCGCGCTGCGCAGCTCGTCTGCACACCGGTCTGACCGCAGACTGCACCCACCTCGACGTAGACGTAGAGAAGTACGCTGCATTCCTGCAGGAGGCTTCCACTCTGCCGCAGGCTCAGATCGATGCTCTGAACCGCGAGGACCGCAACCTGAAGATGACCCGTCCGGCATTCGGCGGTCACCTGATGGCTACCATTATCTGCCCGCGCTTCCGTCCGCAGATGGCTACCGTTCGTCCGGGCGTACTGAAGAAGGGCGAGTACAACGAGGCTAAGGCTAACGCAGTAGTTGTTGAGCCGGTAGCTTTCGAGCTGTCCGAGGCTGACATCAAGACCAAGGTTCTCGAGGTTGTTAAGGAAGCTAAGGAGCTGGTTGACCTGACCGGCGCTGAGGTAGTTGTATCTGTAGGCCGTGGTATCTCCAAGGACGTTGAGACCGGCATCAAGCTGGCTGAAGAGCTGGCTGGCCTGTTCGGCGGCGTTGTTGGCGGTTCCCGTGCTGCTATCGACTCCGGCTGGCTGTCTGCTGACCACCAGGTTGGTCAGACCGGCAAGACCGTACATCCGAAGCTGTACGTTGCTCTGGGCATTTCCGGCGCTATCCAGCATAAGGCTGGTATGCAGGATTCCGAGTGCATCGTAGCAGTTAACAAGTCTGATTCCGCTCCGATCTTCGACGTAGCTGACTACGGCATCTGCGGCGACCTGTTCAAGGTTGTTCCGATGATGATCGACGCAATCAAGGCTGCTAAGGCTGCTAAGTAATCAACTGAATATCGTTCAGATTTGATAGAAAAGCCTCTGTCCGATGGACAGAGGCTTTTTGTGCTGTTTGGGTTCATTGTTCGGCGCCTACACTGGGATACTCAGGGTCGCGGTCAAGATAATATTCGACATGGTAAATCCCGTAATAGTCGTTCACGATTTTGCGGACATCTTCGACGTATTGATTTGTGGATGTGTCGCTGTATACGCCACGCAGTGTTTTATACGGGTTTTGCTCGAAAGTGGTGATATAGTCCTTGGTTGCAGCCGGAAAATAAAGCGATTGCTTGTAATGACCCGGCATGTGTGCCCCTTTGGATGCCATAAATGCAACACACTCCTTGTCTGGCAGGTCGGACAGCCGGATTCCGGTCTGCATATATTCCGAAACCGGCGGCGTGTTTTTGACCGTTACAGTCATAATCGCAATGGTGGCGAACAGCAGGACGAAAATTGCTTTGATTCGTGGCTTCAGCATGGTATCACCGCCTTGTCTTGTATATGTTCATTATACTATAAAATCGGTCCGATTTGGAAGAATAGATTTCGATTGGTTGCGAATTACGGGTGCTTCCATTCTCCATTTTTCATTCTCAATTCTGTGCACAGACCAAAAAGACGCAAAACCCAAAGAGGTACGATTCTCACGAATCGTACCTCTTTCGCTATCCGGATAAGGATTATTCGTCCTTATTTTCAGTTTCTGCGGAAGCCTTTGCATCCTTATGCGTCAGCACCAGCTTATCGTCGGCGGCATCGAGCGTTACGCTGTCGCCTTTCTTGATCTTGCCCTCAAGGGATTCCTCGGCAACAAGATCCTCGACCTCGTTGGTAACAGCGCGGCGCAGCGGGCGGGCACCGTAAACCGGATCAAAACCAGCCTTAGCCAGATGCTTCTTAGCGGCCTCGGTCCAATCCATGGTGATCTCCATATCCTGCATGCGGGCAGCAACCTTGCGGAGCATGCCGTCGGCAATCTGTGCAATCTCGTCCTCATTCAGACGGTTGAACACGATGATGTCGTCGATACGGTTGAGGAACTCCGGACGAACCGCGGTCTTGAGTTCCGCCATAACGTCGGCCTTGATCTGCTCAAAGGTGCGCTCTGCAGCGTCCTCCGGCTTGCCGTCCGCAAAGCCGAGCGACTTGCGGCCGCTGCCGGTGATCTTCTGTGCACCGATGTTGGACGTCATGATGATGATGGTGTTTTTGAAATCTACATGGCGGCCCTGACCGTCGGTGAGGATACCATCCTCAAGGATTTGCAGCAGGATGTTGAACACATCCGGGTGTGCCTTTTCAATCTCATCGAACAGAACAACCGAGTACGGGTGACGGCGAACCTTTTCGGAAAGCTGGCCGCCCTCATCGTAGCCGACATATCCCGGAGGCGAACCGATCATACGCGAAACGGCGTGTTTCTCCATATATTCGGACATATCGATGCGGATCATGGCGTTTTCGTCACCGAACATCGCTTCGGCCAGCGCCTTGCTCAGCTCGGTCTTGCCGACACCGGTCGGGCCGAGGAACAGGAACGAACCGATCGGGCGCTTCGGGTCGCGCAGGCCGACACGGCTGCGGCGGATCGCCTTGGCAACTGCCGTTACAGCTTCGCTCTGGCCGATAACACGCTGATGCAGCGTATCCTCGAGGTGCAGCAGGCGCTGCCCCTCGTCCTCAGTCAGCTGGGCGACCGGAACACCGGTCCAGCCGGAGATAACGGCGGCAATATCGTCCTCGGTGACAGCACCGTGCGACTTGGTCTGCTGGTCAGCCCACTCCTTCTTGCGGGTTTCCATCGCTTCGCGCTTGGACTTCTCCTCGTCACGCAGCTTGGCGGCATTCTCGTAGTCCTGACCCTTGACAGCCTCCTCTTTCTTGGCGGAAACAGCGGCAATCTCGTCCTCCATCTGCTTCAAATCCGGCGGAGTGGTCAGGCTGGACAGGCGGACACGCGAGCAGGCTTCATCGATAACATCGATGGCCTTATCCGGCAGGTAACGGCCGGTAACATAGCGGACAGACAGCTTGACAGCGGCTTCGATGGCCTCATCCGGAATCTTGATGCGGTGGTGCGCCTCGTACTTGTCGCGCAGACCCTTCAAAATCTCAACGGCATCCTCGGCGGACGGCTCGTTGATCTGAACCGGCTGGAAACGACGCTCCAGAGCGGCATCCTTTTCGATGTTCTTGCGGTACTCGTCGAGCGTGGTCGCGCCGATGACCTGTACCTCGCCGCGGCTCAGCGCGGGCTTGAGGATGTTCGCTGCATCGGCAGCGCCCTCAGCGGCGCCGGCGCCCATCAGCATATGCATCTCATCGATGAACAGGATGGTGTCTTTCTTGGCGGTCAGCTCTTCGATGACCTTCTTGATGCGCTCCTCGAACTCGCCGCGGTACTTGGTGCCCGCGATCATGCCGGTCAGGTCGAGCGAGATCAGGCGCTTGCCTTTCAGGGTTTCGGGCACATCGCCGGAAACGATCTTCTGGGCCAGACCCTCGACAACGGCGGTCTTGCCGACACCCGGATCACCGATCAGCGCCGGGTTGTTCTTGGTACGGCGGGACAGAATCTGAATGACACGCTGAATCTCCTTGGAGCGGCCGATAACCGGGTCCAGCTTGCCCTCCTTGGCAGCGGCGGTCAGGTCGCGGCCAAACTGGCTGAGCGCGTCCTTGCTGTCAGCGCCGCCGTTTGCAGCACTGCCAGGCTCGCCGGAAACGCTGTCCTGTACGCCGCCGAGCGCTTCATTCAGCTTCTCGACAAGGATCTGCGGGGTGATACGCAGGTTGGCCAGTGCGGTCAGTGCCACATTCTGCCCTTCGCGCAGGATGCCGAGCAGCAGATGTTCGGTGCCGACATAGCCGGTGCCCATCTCATTCGCGGACTGTACGGACAGCTCTACAATGCGCTTGGTGCGCGGCGTCATGCCCTGCGGCGCGGTGGAATCCGGGGTGCCGCGGCCGGACAGATCTTCAATCTGCTTAACGAGTGCTTCATCGGTCACGCCGGCGGCAGCGAGTGCCTTGGCGGCCGGGCCGCCGCCCTCACGCAGCAGGCCGAGCAGCAGGTGCTCTGAGCCGATGTAGCTGTGGCCGAACGAAGCGGCCGCTTCCTGTGCAAGCGTCAGTGCCTGACGGGCACGCTCGGTAAAACGATTTTGATAGAACATAAATAACACTCCTTTCAGAGTAGGAAAATAGCTTGATTTAGGGGTAAAACGTCCTCGCAGGGGCGCACAGGTGATTAGTTGAATTGAATAGGCTTTGTCGCTTCACGCAGGATTTCCGCGCGTTTCTTATCGCGGTCCTGCGGTGCGCCGGTCAGCATTGCCGGACGGATGTGCTCCTCCAGTGCGTACAGCTTCTGCGCGTCCATGCCGGACAGGAAACCCATCTGCAGACCAATCAGAACATTGGAAATGCACTGAACGGCTTCATTCGTGTCAATCAGATATGCACTCCGCAACGTGCCTGCTGCGCGGTAAATACGGTCGCGCAGTGCGGGTTCGTTCTGGCTGCGTACCTGCTCACGCGCCTTTTTCTCGGCGTCGATGATAGTGGTCGCGGTCTCTACCAGCTTGTCGGTCAGCTCTGCGGCAGACGCACCGAGAGTAACCTGATTGGACACCTGATAGAATCCGCCGACCGCCTGCGAGCCTTCGCCGTAGGTGCCGCGAACGGCACAGCCGCGGCTGCCCGCGTAGCCAATGATGCGGTCCATCTGCTCGGTTGCGGTCAGCATCGGCAAGTGCAGCATGATGGAGGCGCGGAGACCGGTGCCGATATTAGTCGGGCAGGCGGTCAGGTAGCCGAGGCGCTCGTCATACGCGAACGGCAGCGCCGCTTCAATGAGCGAAGCTACACGGTTTGCGGTTTCGAGACATTCCTTCGGGCAAAGGCCGGTGCCGATGACCTGCAGACGCAGGTGATCCTCTTCGCCGACCATGATGGACACGCCGCCGTCCTTGGAGACGATGAGCCAGCCGCCGTTCTGCGCCAGCTCAGGGGAGATGAGATGTTCCTCAACCAGTTGAGAGGCTTCGGTCGAACGGGGGATGATCTGCTTTTTGTCAAACTCCGGGCCGATGGTCGGGTTTTCTTTCAGTGCAGCGAATACCTTGTCAGCAATTTCGCTGTGCTGCTGTTCGGTCAGACGGAACGGATAGCCTTTAATATTTCGTGCAAGGCGTACGCGGCTGGACGCTGCCAGTCCGGTAAAGCCGCCGTGAATCTCAAACATACTCATTTCTGTTCACCCTCCATTCTGCGGATCTCATCGCGCAGGCTTGCTGCGCGTTCGTAATCCTCGCTTTCAACTGCCGCCTTCAGCTGTGCCTTGAGGTCAGCCACCGGATCGGCCTTCGGCTGCTCGGGCGCCGCCGGTGCCGTGCCGATATGACGTGTTGCACCGTGAATCTTCTGTACATACGGATTCAGAATATCCGCAAACGTGGCGTAGCAGTCCGGGCAGCCGACGCGGCCGGTGCGGCGCAGTTCGCTTTCGGTCATGCCGCAGGTCGGACACTTGCGCTCGGTGCCGAGCATGGTAGCGGTCGGAGTTGCTTCGCCCAACATGTCATTCCACAGGCTGCCAAAGCCGCCGCCGAGGAACGAATGGAACGGATCGCTCCAGAAGTGGTTCATCGACTGAAATGCGTTTTCAAACGCACCGCCGAGGTTTTCCTTCTGTGCACATTCCGGACACAGGTGCATCTCACGGGTGACACCGTTTACGGTTTCCTTATAATACATGGTAGCTTCATTCTTGCCGCATTTTTCGCATTTCATAAGTCAAAACTCCTCTCTGAGAGATTATATATAATATAATGTAGTGTTTACGAAGAAAAGGGCATCACGTTGTTGCAACGCCCATGACTGCGCATCGGAAAATCGCGGAACGCAGTCTGTCGCGGTCGGTTTTATCAACCTCCGCCAGCGCACCGTCCGAGCAGGCGGACAGCAGCAGCTGACCTTCGCGCTGGGTAAGCAGCTCAGCGGAAACGAGAGCGCGTGTTAGACGCGCCGCGTCGTTCTGGCTTAGCCGTCCGCCGATACCGCGTGCCGCTTCGAGCAGCGTGCGCTGCTTGTCATCCAGCAGACGGATGATGCGGATGAAACCGCCGCCGCCGCGCTGGCTCTCAACCAGATAACCATGCTCCGGTGTGAAGCGGGTCTCTATCACATAATTGATTTGACTCGGTACGCACGAAAACCGGTCAGCAAGGCTTTTGCGCTGCAGCTCAGCAACGCCGCCGCCGTCTGACAGCATCTCACCGATGAAGTCGGCGATCACATCGGACATTTTCATGGTGTTTCACTTCCTTCCGGGAAGGCACTTACTCATCTGACCTTCCCTGATCATTGTCTATATTGTATATCCGGAGGCGTCTAAAATCAAGAGAAAAATTTGACCATTTCTGACTATTAAAGTGAGGTAGATAAGGCTAACCGCGAGTTTTCTCGCTCTATCGCTTTGAATCACGATTTTTCTCGATTTTTCATAAACTGACCCAAATTGTGTACTATGATAAAAGTTACCAAAGACTAACCGCTTGTTTTTGTTGCTTTTTTTAAATCTTGTGGTAAAATGATAATTGTAAAATACATTTGGAGGTGCAATACCAATGGCATATGTTATCGGTGGCGGCTGCATTATGTGCGGCTCTTGCGCTGGCGAGTGCCCGGTTGGCGCTATCGCTGAGGGCGACGGCAAGTACGAGATCAACGCTGACGCATGTGTAGATTGCGGTACCTGCGCAGGTTCCTGCCCGGTAGGCGCTATCTCTCAGGGCTAATTCCTGAACACATATAAAGCGAAGTACAAAACCCTGTTCCGTTTGGAATGGGGTTTTTACTTTTGCCTAAAATAGCAGAGCGGTCGGGCATTCTTGGCACCGAATGGCTGGGGTACGCGAACTGCGTAAGTGTGTTCGCTCCTAACGGGCGGCACCTTGTTCTGCACCGGCTGAGCGGGGGATTTGAACCGCGCAGGCGGTTCACCCTAACGGGCGGAGAGTTTTTCGCTGAACCTCAGCAGGGAATTGCGCTCTGCGGAGCGCGGGAGACTGCCGCATCCGCGGCGGGGACGATGCCGTACCCACGGCGGTGGGCAAAAAGGAAGGACAACCTGCGGTTTTCCTTCCTCTTTGAACTCCTGCCTTTCCCTTGCTTGATAGTCTGGCGCAGATTGCCAACATGTGACCGCTGCGAAATAGGGGGACGGCAGAGGATTTTTTCTCTGCTACGGACGAACTACCTTCGGAGTCCGTCCTCTTGAGCAACCTGTTCGCAGGGTCAGATACCGTTCTGCTACACATACGGGTTAATCAACGCAAGGCGCGGCATGACAGTGCCGCGCAAATCCTTGGCACGTTGTACCGCACGGCACCTACGAATTTAGACGTTTGGTACAATTTATCCTCGTAGGTGCTGTCTATCATAACGCGCTAACGAATTGCGCGGCACGGTCATGCCGCGCCTGCGTAGAGTAAACCACCTGTGTAGCAGTAATCTATCTGTGAACTGCGAATATTTCACGAAAGACACGCAACGGTAACCCGACTGCCGTTCCCCCATTTCGGAGCGGTCGCCGGTCTCTGGTCTGCGCCAGACCCTCTAAGGGAAAGGGGAGATACACAAGAGGGTGGAAACCGCAGGTGTCTACCCTCTTGTGCGCCCGCGCGGCGTCAGCGCACATTTCGTTCGCTTCTCAAGCGGCGACTATATATAATAGGAATAGGCGAAGAAAAAACACTTGAAATTTCCACACAATATGATATAATGGAAAAAGTTGAAATTTCAATGCCTTGCAAGCTTATGCTCGCAAGGCGTTCTTTTTTTTGCCTTGCGGCATAGACGGGGCAGAAAGAACAATCCAAGTTAGACGAGTTAGGCTTTCTGCTGGCGTATCCGCTGCGGATTTTCGTGGTCGGTCTGTTCTGCTGCGCCGCATTCCGCAGCCGCATGGGCGCGCGCACGCACGCGGCTGATGAGGAGGAACAGGCGATTTCGGAAGGATCTGCTGAATAATGTCAGAAAATAGCGAAACTGGCAGAGTGCACAGAGATTGAATGCGCTGTTTGGTAATTTCGTTCAAAATCACGGAGCAAAAATTGAAATCTTAGCTGGTTCTTTGCGCGAAAAAGAGTATAATATTCTATGCAAAAGGTTATCACATTAAGAAAGGGTGGGAACAATGTCATATGACTTTCTGTTGACGATTGCGATCATCATGTTGTTCACAAAGGTATTCGGCCTTACTTCGGAGCGCGTGCATATGCCGCAGGTTGTCGGTGCACTGATTGCCGGTGTGCTGGTCGGCCCGAGCTGCCTCGGCTGGGTAGGCGAGACCGATTTTCTGGTAAAGGCCGCTGAGATTGGCGTAATCATCCTGATGTTCAACGCAGGTATGGATACCGATCTGGACGAGCTGAAAACCACCGGTTTTGCGTCCTTCATTATCGCGCTGATCGGTGTTATCGTGCCGCTGGTCGGTGGTGTTGCATGCTATCTGGCATTTGACAATGATCCGACCGACCCGATGAACATGCTGAAGGCTGCTTTCATTGGTGTCGTTCTGACGGCTACCTCGGTTTCGATCACCGTCGAGACCCTGCGTGAGATGGGCAAGCTGAAAAGTAAAGTCGGTACAGCAATCCTCGGCGCGGCTGTAATCGACGATATCCTCGGTATCGTGGTGCTGACCATTCTGACCGCACTGACTGACCCGTCGGTAAAGCCGATTCTGGTACTCGGCCGCATCGTTGCGTTCTTCGGTTTCGTACTGGTTGTTGGTCTCGTTATGTACCGCGTATTCCTCAAGATGGAGGAGAAGTGGCATCATCATCGCCGTATTGCAATCTATGCGGTAGCATTCGCATTCCTGATGAGCTACGTTGCAGAGCGTTACTTCGGTATTGCAGATATCACCGGTGCATACTTCGCAGGCATCGTAATGTGCCGTCTGTCCTCTGCGCGTGACTACGTTGCAAGCAAGACCAACGTGCTCGGCTACATGCTGTTCTCTCCGCTGTTCTTCGCTTCCATCGGTATTAAGACCAACCTGGAAGGTCTGACCAGCACCATGGCGATCTTCGCAGTGGTACTGACCATCGTTGCAATCCTGACCAAGATCATCGGCTGTGGCATTGGTGCCCGCATCATGGGCTTCCAGACTTATGATGCGTTCTCCATCGGTCTGGGCATGGTATCCCGCGGTGAGGTTGCACTGATCGTAGCACAGAAGGGCGAGCAGGCCGGTCTGATCGACCCGCACATGTTCCCGCCGATCGTACTGGTCGTTATCGTTACTACGCTGGTAACGCCGATTCTGCTCAAGCTCGGCATGAGTAAGCAGACTCCGGCAAACACGGAGTTCAATGCACAGGAAAAGGTGCAGATGCCCAAGGTAAGCCAGCACTGATTGCTGTCGCAGAACCACGGTTCCGTCGGCAAGCAGGAACGGACCGCAGGCTGTTCCAAAGTTGTCCGAAAGTTCCCGTACGGAAATTTTCTCCCTCTCAAAGTCAAAAATCCTGCGCTATCCTTGCGCGGCTTCTCGGCCGCGCTGCGCCGGTACATGCTCCCGGATTTTTGGAATTTGCACGGCAAATTCTATTGAACACGCGCAATGCGCGAAACAACCGTCTGTTTTGAACAGGCGGTTGTTTTTATATGCAAATATCAATTATTCGCTGTATTGAAGCCTTGCGGCAAGTATGCTATAATAGTAGCGTTTAATACTATCTCTTAATGGAGGAAACAACATGAAAGCAACGAAGCTCCTGCCGATTCTGGCGGTCGTGCTGTGTGTTCCGGGGATTGCGCTGCGCGCGCTGCACCTGCTGAACGGTTTTGACGTAAGCACCGGCTTGCCGACGGCAGGCGATAAATGGATCTGGTTCGTGATCGCGCTGTTCGCTATCAGTGCAATCGTGTATGCTGTGCTGGCGCTGCCGCTTAAGACGCGCAATAAGGTACCGTTTGAGCAGCTGCTCGGCACGAAGGAGGCGCTGTTCCGCATGGCGGCTGTCGTTGCGGGACTGATTGTAGCGGCGGGCAGTCTGGGTTACCTGTATCTGACCATCACCACAGTAGAGCAGGACGCGGCTGCATGGGCGCGTGTTCTGGAGATCGTCTACGCGATCATGGGCGTGCTGACCGGCGGCTGCATGATCGGTCTGGCCAAGGCACAGGGCGTACAGATGACGGAAAAGAGCGCCGCAATGACGCTCGTACCGCTGTTCTGGAGCTGCCTGCATCTGCTGGTCAACTACCGCATGACCTGCACCGATCCGAAGCTGGCGTCGTTCGGCTTTGGTCTGGTTGCCGATGTGATGATTGTGCTGGCGTTTTATGAGTTGGCGCGTCTGCTGTTTGGCAAGCCGGCTCCGGCTATGCTGGCGTTCTTTGCCGCAGTGGCGGTCACCATGTCGGTGTCGGATATCGGCGGCTACGGTCTGGCTATGCTGATGGGCATTCCGTCTATGTGGTCGATCAAAATGGTGCTGCGCGGCATTCTGGGTGCAGCAGCGTGCGTTATGCTGGCCGCTGAGCTGTTCTGCCTGTGCCGCTCGGACGCAGCGCAGACGGCAGCCGAGGATTAACAGAGGAGGACACCGAAATGCTGTTTGTATGCTATCCCAAATGCTCGACCTGCCAGAAGGCGAAGGCGTGGCTGCAGGAGCGTGGCGTGGCGTTTGACGAGCGTGATATCAAGCAGGACAATCCGACCGAGCAGGAGCTGCGTGCGTGGCATGAAAAGAGCGGTCTGCCGCTTAAGCGGTTCTTTAATACGAGCGGTCTGCAGTATAAGGCGCTGGGGCTCAAGGACAAGCTGCCGGCCATGACCGAGGACGAGCAGTATGCGCTGCTCGCGACCGATGGCATGCTGGTCAAGCGCCCGCTGATCATCGGCGAGGACTTTGCTCTTCCTGGTTTTAAGGTAAAAGAGTGGGAAGAAAAGCTGAAATAAGGCACAAAAACAGACGAACCCTTGTGGTTCGGCTGTTTTTTTGTTGGCAATATGAGTTAAGAGTGGAGAGTTAGGAGTGAGGAGTTGGAAATTGAGAATTGAAAATGGAGAATGGAGAATTAAGAGTGGAGAGATTTAACACCGAGCAGTGATTATACCCGCAGGAAATGGATAATCTGCACAAACCAACGAGTTGTGCGGCACTGTCATACTTCAGAGTACCTTCTCTTGCCCTTCGGGCAATTCACCTTGTGCCGCGCCTGCGTAGAGTAGCCGACCTGTGTAGCAGTACGGTAAGCGAAATGCGAATATGCGGATACAACGCGGAAGAAAAAATCCTCTGCCGTACGCCTTTTCCTGCTTACGCAGTCTACCATCTGCACCCAAGGTAGGCTGCCAAGGGAAACGGGTGTTCAAAGAGGGTAGAACCGCAGGTGTCTACCCTTTTTGCTCCCGCGGCGAGCGTCGCATCTCTGCATGAAATTGTGATAAGAAAAAAGTGAGAACAAATGTTCACATATGTGTTGACAAACACGAGGATCTGGTGTAAAATATATCTTGCTTATCGGGCAAGATACGGAACGGTATCGAAGTGGTCATAACGAGGCGGTCTTGAAAACCGTTTGTCCGAAAGGGCGCGTGGGTTCGAATCCCACCCGTTCCGCCAATCACGAGATTGCGCGCGGAGGGTTCGATCGAGAATAACTCCGCGCACAACTCAATACCTTGACATGGAGACATACCCAAGCTGGTGAAGGGGCTCCCCTGCTAAGGGAGTAGGTCGAGAAATCGGCGCGAGAGTTCAAATCTCTCTGTCTCCGCCATGAAAGCTGCACTTTTTATTGCGAAAAGTGCAGCTTTTCTGCATTCATAGATGGAAAATAATAACTTTTAGAACGACTTAATTTTTCTTGACAGCAATCGTGACAGCAACGGGCTAATTTACGGCTCCCAAACTGGAGATCAGCTCCTCCATACGGGCGGCACTGCTGCGCTGCATTTGGTCACTGACATGAGCGTAGGTTTTCAGCGTAAACGAAGCTGTACTGTGACCTAAATTCGTCTGCACGGTCTTAATATCATCGCCGTTTTCCAGCGAAATCGTAGCGAATGAGTGGCGCAGAGAATGAAACGTATAATCCCCCATACCGCAGGAACGCAGCAGACGCTTGAGGTGCTTGTATACGGTCTGGTGGTTGAGTGCGCGGCCAAATTCATTGGTGAAAACCAGATCAAACGGATTGTTCCACAGCGGTCCGGCGGCTAAACGCTGACGCTGCTGCTTGGTGCGCTGCTTCTGAAGCGTAAGCATAGCCGTTTCCGCCAGAATAATACGCCGCTGCTTGTTCTCTTTCGGAGGAATGAGCGTATAGCTGTAATCGCCCTTCTTGCATTTCTGCTGGAGCTGCTTGCGTACAACAAGGCTGTTTCGGTTCCAGTCAATATCAGCCCAGCGCAAGCCGAGAATTTCGGACTGGCGCATACCGGAGAAAATATCGAGGAAGAACAGATAATAGAATTCGTCCTTGCGAATCAGATCGAGAAACTGATTCAGCTCGGCAGAGGGGATCGCTTTGGCGCGGGTTTGCGTTACACGCGGCAGAGAGCAGAAGTCAGCAACATTGCGCTGTAAGATCTCATCGCGCTGTGCGGCGGTCAACAGGGCGTGCAGCGTGCCGAATACGGTGTGTACAGTCTTGGGGGCAAGTCCTTTACCGCCTACGCCTAAAGACAAAGCAAAGCGCTGTACCTCGCGGTGGGTGAGGTCGGTCAAACGGCGAGTACCCAGTGCGGGAAGAATATGCAGCCGAAGATTTTTCTCGTAACTGCGCTGTGTGGAATCGGTCAGCGTGGCAACATGAGTTGCCATGTATTCTGCGGCATATTCGGCTACCGTGATTTTACGCGGTTCCTGAAAGGTGCCGTTGTCAATACTGGAGGTTGCAGCACGCAGTTTCTCTGCGACTTCTTTCTGTGTTTGGCCGTAAATGGTATGACGACGCAGCTTGCCGGTTTTCGGATCATAGTCGGACACATACTGACCCTGCCAACGGCCGTCTTTCCGCTTGGTAATAGAGCCGCTTCCGGCTTCACGCTTTTTATTTTTTCGTGCCATAAGTAAAAGAATACTCCTTTCCGGCACATACAGTTCGATTGTATGTAAATAGTATAGCATAGGTATGCAAGTTTTGCACAAGCTGAGGATAAATGCTGTGCGTGAGATAAGCAGAGGGTAAGGTTTTAGACCTTGCCCTCTGCTGCATATTCAGGCGCTTTTCTTGGCGGCATCCTCTTTGAGCCATTGCATCAGTGCATCGTGTGTTACAAGCAGGCGGCGGCCTATTTTGAGTGTTGGGAAATCCTCGCGGTGAAAGAGCGCATAGGCAGCGCTACGGCTTATGCCGAGCAGTTCAGCCAGATCACGGGCGGATAAGGTGATACATTTTACTTGTGCTGTCATAGAATCAGACCTCCGTATTGCCTAAGTACTGCTGCATGAGCGACCGGACCGTGATAATACGGCCAAGCGGCAGTTCGAGTGGAATGGGAAGACCGGGTGCAATCTCTCTGAGGTGGTTCAGCGCATCGTGCTGTGCGTCTAAGTAAGAGCAGTGTGAGATTTGACGTTTAGGAGAGCAGATGTACTTCCGGAAACATTCGTTTGCCTGATCCCAGTTGTAGGCGATCATAACGGCATTGCTGCCCTTGAGAACATAGTAGCGGCCATTTTTGCTTTTGTAGTTATTTTTATGCTTACCCATAATTTGTTTCTCCTTATTGGTTCGATAGTTTAATTCCGATGTACCCATTGTGGGTCTTGTCACCGATCCGTATTTTTTTCGGCTTGACTTTATTCGCAAGCTGGCTGCGCAATATGCGCGAAAAGCGTGTTCGATCAGTTATGATCGGCAAGTCGTGTCCCACGCAATAGGCGGTGCAGGCTTCGTGCAGGTCTTGCGTAGAGGTAAAGCTGTTATCGTCGGTCAGGATACAGCAATCATTTAGAAATGCAGCGATATTCTGGTTTTCGGACATAGGCGATGCATAGGACTGGGATAACAGTTGATCGACGAGGGCCTGTCCTGCAAAAATGTACTTGTCCGCAAGCAGACGGTGATATGCGTGGATTGCGCGGAGAAAGATGCCGTCCCGCTCGGCAAGGATTTTCTGCGTGAGTAGATGATCCTGCTGTTCCGTAGGGATAGAGAACCGAAAAGGTATCACCACCATGCGGGATAACAGCGCCGTATCTTCTTCGGCCATCCGAATCGGAAAGTTCGATGCGAACACGAGATTGATCGCTGGTGCCATGGTTGCAAGCGGCTTATACTTTTCCTCCACTGTCATAAGATCGCGTCCTGTGATCTGTTTGAGCGTTGCAACGGCCTGTGCCGAGAGCGTACGATTAGGAAGATCACCGCAGATATTGAGCTTCTTTTCAATCAGGGCTGCACCGGAAAAACGATCGCCAAGACGGTAAAGATCAAGTGTGCTCACAGCTTCGGGATTGAACATAGAGCGCAGCAGCTCAAGCAGCACGCTTTTGCCGCTGTTGCTGACACCTTGCAGCAGGAAGAATACCTTACCATCGGTATCACAGGCAAAAATATAGCCGAGCATTTGCCAGATACGCATTTGCAGAGCGTAATCATTTCCGGTGATAAAACCTATGAAATTGTCAAAGTGCGGCGTACCATGGCACAGAGTAGGCAGCGATACATTCAGACAATGTGTGAAAAAGTAGGCAGGAGTATGCGGCGATATGGTGTTCGTTGTCATATCATAGATACCGTTCTGGATGCAGAGCAGCGAATGGTTGCCTGGTGGTTCAGCAAGCAGCTTGGAATTGCTGAGCAGGAAGACTTCGATGTCCTCGAAAACCCGCTTGCTGCTGTGTTTTTCAATGTCGGAAGTACAGAGCGCGCGCATCAGGCGGCGCAGCTCACCGGTCTGCAATAGGTGATACCAGCCGTTCGCATACCAGTAAATGTGCTCTTGGTAGATGCGGATTTTTCCAGTTGCGGCAATGTGGTTGGCGATAGTCGCGGCATTGGCCGCTTTGGGACGCTCTATTACAGGTGGACAAACGGCTGTTTCTGTTGGCGCAGGCTGATTCTGTGGAATCGAAACTGCTACCTGCTGTGTAGGCGCACAGGAAACCGGTGGCAGAGCGGGAACGGACATAGCTTTTTCTGGACTGCCTGTATTGTTGGTATACTCCTGTTGTGATATAGTAATATCAGAGGAATTGGAACAAAATGCAGACAGGACATTGTTCATCACATCTTCTGGCGATGCTGTCGGTGAATCGGCGGGTATTGCTTTGTTGCTTCCGAAGTTGATCGCATCAAAGAGGATGGGAATAGCGTATCCGTTTTTGCCCAGTGGGTAATTGTTTGATGTCGTAGGAATACCTCCTTGTTTTGGTGTTAGAGGCCTCTTCGTGCTATATATTACATGATGTGATATGTGGTTTGCAAATTGTGAAAAACGCGAAAAACGATGATTTTTGAAACTTTTTTGGATGTGTGCGGCGTGTGATAAAAATAAAGTGGCAACAGTAATAATTGTGATGCTCAAAAAGTTTACAGTGCTCGCATAAAAGGTAATTTTTTCAAAAGTTGAAGGAAGCTAAAATTATGCTGGGTAATGAAGAAGAAAAGCAGAAAATGGCAGATAACGGTGAGGGCGATAAGTGTCAGAATAGCGAAAAAAATGCTGTCAATCCAGATGAGATTATTGATGACAGCGAGATGGAAAACAAGCAAGATGCGGCAGAAAGCGAAGCGGCTGTTGATGAAAATAACGAAAAAGGAAAACCTTGTTTAATACCAGAATTACAAGCAAAGTCGCGTAATATAGGAGTAGCGGTTCCGACAAAATTACAGATTGATGCAAAGACTTTTAGCGAACGGTACAGGATGTTAAGAGAAGAGAAAAATATCTCCAATGACAAAGTTGCGGCGAGGATAAAGGAGTTATCGGAAGAGGAGAAAAGGGTTGATGCATTGAAGCAGTCGTTGTGGAAGGTTGAACAGGGGAAGAGTAAATCTGAATGGATATGTCGTGGGGCTGCAAAGGTATTTGGGGTTAGTGCTGAATATCTGGGAGGACAGGTAGATTGTCCTCGTGTAGTTCGTACGAATAACGATGATACTATTGAAAGAAGTGATATATTATTGTTTGAGCCTATTATTGTTTCAGGTCGACCATCGGATAAGGTAAAAGAGGAGCAAAGGAAGAAAGAACAGGTTACTATTCAAGAATTTATTGAGAAAGAGGATGGTTTAGTAAATACTCAAGGGAATAACGAAAAAGTAGAATCAATATATTCTGATATTTTTTATCATATAGCGCACGCAGAACTTGAAGAACAGAAAAACTTTATTAAGTGTTGGAAATTGCAAAAGAAATATACCGATAATCCAGAGCAACTTACACCGGATGAACAAAAAAGTTTAAGCGCAGATTAACATTTCATAAAAAAACTTCATTAGCTGGAGAGCATAAATATCATGTCATTTGGGATTTGATTTTTAGCAATGAAGAGTTGTTTGAGGTGTTGTATGAAATTGCTTCTGATCCGCTCAATAAAGAGCAGTTGCGTGATATGATGATAAGAAATTATGAATATACGAAAAAACAGTTCCAATAGTTCTTAAAGAATAAATTTGTTCCGCGTTCTGCGTTCCGCATAGATACTTTTTCCACAGTGTATATTAAGAATAATAGTAATAATAAGTATAAGTGTAAAAAGTATACCGTCAGAACGCGGAACGCGGAACACAGAAGATTTCCCCCATTTATGTGTGCATAAATGGGGGATTTGTACTATTTCCGTAAATAAGCGTATTTTCAATTATATATTATCTCCATGAAATATCAACAACCCAACAAATACTGAATGGAGGAAACAAAAATGAAAGATACTCGAATTTGTGCCAACTGCGGTGCAGAGCACCCGATCAGCAAGATGTTTGAGGTAGAGGGGGACTGGCTCTGTGAGGACTGTGTAGATCGTTTGACAGTAACCTGTGACCGCTGCGGCGATCGCATCTATCAGGAAAGCGCCATTGAGGACGATCATCACACGCTCTGCGAGGGCTGTTTTGACGAGCATTATGTCCGCTGCCACGACTGTGGCTGCATCCTGTGCAGCTATGATGCCTACTTCGATGATGACGATCATTCCTATTGCTCGGACTGCTGGGACGAGCATAAGGGCGCGATTCACGACTACAACTATACGCCCGACCTTGTGTTCCACGGCAAGGGCCTGCGGCATTTTGGCGTAGAACTGGAAATTGACGAGGGCGGCACGGTGAACAGCAACGCACAGAAGTTGCTCGACATTGCCAACGCAAACGCCGAAAACTTGTACATCAAAACCGATGGCAGTCTGGATGAGGGTCTTGAACTTGTTACACATCCCATGACGCTGGAATACCACCTGAACGAAATGCCGTGGGAACAGGTACTCTGTAAAGCACAGCGCATGGGGTATCTCAGCCATGCCGCCGGCACCTGCGGCCTGCACGTTCACATCTCGCGTCTGGCGTTTGGCTGTACTTATGAGCAGCAGGAGGCCGCGATTGCCCGCCTGCTCTACTTTGTAGAGAAATTCTGGGCGGAGCTACTGCGGTTCAGCCGCCGCACGCAGTCGCAGATGAATCGCTGGGCGGCTCGGTACGGTATCCGTCTTACGCCGTCCGAGCAGATGAGCCACGCGAAGAACTCTTGCGCTGGGCGCTATACAGCGGTCAACCTTACGAACTCGGATACGATTGAAATCCGCATGTTCCGCGGAACCTTAAAGTTAAACACACTGAAAGCCACTTTGCAGATGGTCAACCATCTTGTCGAGGTGGCTGTTTCTTTGTCCGATTATCAGGTGCAGGACATGAGCTGGTTTGACTTCCTCGACGAAATCAAGGAGCCGGAGCTTATCCAGTATCTCAAGGAACGCCGCCTGTATGTCAACGAGCCTGTCACCGCAAGCGAGGAGGAATGAGTATGTGCAGTCTGTTTGGCTTAATCGACTTTACGGAGTGCCTGAGCACTCACACAAAGAACAAAATTCTGAATACCCTCGCCAGAGAGTGTCAGGTGCGCGGCACGGATGCAACCGGCATCGCCTATAACTTCAACGACCGCCTGCGTATCTACAAACGTCCGATTCCCGCTCGGAAGATGAAAATTCATATTCCACACGGCGTGAATACTATCATGGGTCATACCCGTATGACCACACAGGGTAACGCGCAGTTTAACCAGAATAATCATCCGTTCCTTGGTCATGTTGACAGCGGTGCTTTTGCACTTGCACATAACGGCGTTCTCTGGAACGATAAGGAACTCCGTATAACGGAAAATCTTCCGCAAACCAGTGTGGAAACCGATAGCTATGTTGCCGTCCAGCTTCTTGAACAGCAGAAAACCCTCGACTTTGACAGCCTTAAAGCTATGGCTGAAAAGGTCGAGGGTTCTTTTGTGTTTACGGTACTGGATAAGAACAATGCTATCTGGTTTGTGGTTGGCGATAACCCGCTGTGCATCATGTTTTACGACGGCTACCTGCTCTACGCTTCCACACAGGAAATCCTGTGCAAGACCATCAAGAAGTTAAAGCTGAACACACCCTCTGACATTCTGGAGCCAAAGGAGGGCGAGATTTTGAAGATTGACCGAGCGGGACATATCACTACCGGCAGCTTTATGCCGAAAAACAGCTATGAGCATTGGTGGCGGCGTTATCCCTATTACTGCAGTTACTACGAGGATACGACTGCGAACTACGATGACCTGTTCAGCGTGGCGAAAGCATTCGGCATAACGGCAGATGAAATTCAGGCATTGCTCGACTACGGCTGTTCGGAGGAGGAGATCGAAGAAATGCTTTACGATCCTACTCTGCTGCACGAAATGACCGGTGAGCTGTTATACGCATACTAAGGAGAGAGGCGAACAATATGGGCTTATTCAGCGTGATCTGGGTACTCGGTGAAGTGCTGGAAGCATTGGACGAGTTACTCGATCTGACCGATGATGTGTAGTTTCAAAAACGCCTGACTTTCGGCACATTGATTTTGAAACGAGTTTTGGAACGAAAACTGCCCTCGGAATACCACATCCCGAGGGCAAATTTTTTTGTTTCATAAACGAAGATTTTTGCAACAGGAGGACGATATGAAGCACTATAAATTCGGCTATGCCCGTGTCAGCACCGAACAGCAGAACCTTGCGCGGCAGCTTGATATGCTGTCGCAGTACGGCGTGGACTACATTTTCAATGAGAAAATGACGGGCACCAAACGCGATCGTCCGGAGCTGAACAAACTGCTCGATCGTATGATGGAGGGCGACACGGTGGTGATTGAGAGCCTGTCCCGCTTGGGCCGCAGCACGAAAGACCTGATTGAGCTGGTGGAACTGTTCCGCGAACGCGGTGTGCATCTGGTCAGCCTGAAAGAGCAGATCGACACCTCCACACCGGCAGGCAAGCTGCTGTTTACGCTGATGAGTGCCGTCGCGCAGTTCGAGCGTGATGTGATTGCAGAGCGCACCAAAGAGGGTTTGGATGCCGCCAGAGCACGCGGCCATATCGGCGGCAGACCGCGCACCAATGCACAAAAAGTCAAGCAGGCTGTGAAGCTCTATCATACCAAACAGTATACCGTTCGGGAGATTGAGGAGCTGACCGGGGTGAAGAAGGCAACGTTGTATCGGAATCTAAAGTAGCAATCATCCGCATTAACGATCTTCCACAATAACGCCAATAATCTGAAAATCGACGCCATCCCAAATTTTGTGTAAACCTCTGCGAAGGTGTAAAATAGAGATATAACCGTGGAGGGAAGCAAAATGCCAGTAAAGAAACGAACACCGAAAGAGAA
>NZ_BMQH01000016.1:49224-50013 GCF_014648015.1 Butyricicoccus faecihominis | reverse complement strand
CCGTTCAGGTGCCATACGAAAATCTTCTTGCCGTCAGCCTTCTCGAGAGCAGCCCACTCGGAAGCCATTGCATGGAAGTGGTACTGGTCGAGGGTGATGCCGACGAGCGGATGATCTACCTCGGTAACGATGTCGTAAGCGTACTCGAAGCGGTTGATAGACATGGTCGGTGCGCCGCAGAATTCGATGGACAGCTTGATGCCGTGCGGCTCAACCTTCTTTACCATCTCCTTGAGAACAGCAACAGCATCAGCCTTGATCTCGTCAACGGTAGCCGGAACGGTCAGATCCATGGACGGTACAACAACGATCATCTTGCAGCCCAGCTTGTTGCAGTCTGCGATGATCTGGTCGAGCTTTGCCATAACGGCGTCCTTTTCCTCCTGGGTCTGCTTCATGTTGAAGAAGATCAGGGCGTTGTAGGACAGCATCTTCAGGTGGTGCTTCGGGTCAGCGAACCAAGCGCCGAGATCATCGATGGTGTACTTGCCGGCAGCGATCTCGCGGTCGAGGCACTCGGACTGGATGTCGATGTAGTCAAAGCCGTACTTCTCGCACAGGTCGAGGTCTTCGAGTACGGAGTGGTTTTCGCAGAAACGGTTGCAGCCTTCGTTAAAACCGATTTTCATAGCAGTAACTCCTTTTAACGTATCAGTTTCGCGTTGTAAAACGCGGTATAGTGGTTAAGGTGATATGCAAGGGCAGTAAAGCAGGAAGCTCTGCCACCCTTGCGAGTGAGTAGCAATGAATAGAAAATGTGAAGTGGATTACTTCTTGTAGAAGTCCGGT
>NZ_BMQH01000016.1:0-49210 GCF_014648015.1 Butyricicoccus faecihominis | reverse complement strand
GACTTAACCAGAGCGTCAGCGGTGATGGAAGCAACGTAGCCGTCCCAAGCAGAGGAGCCGCCGGTCTCACCCTTGAGTGCGTGGTCAACCCAGTCCTGAATCTCAACGTCGTAGGAATCGATAAAGCGCAGGATCCAGTTGTCCTCGATCTTGGTGGAAACCTCGTTAGCGTAGCGAACGGTCGGGAAGGACGGGCACGGCAGGTTTACAACGCCGTTCTCACATACAACCTCGCAGTTGATGTCGTAGCCGAAGCCGCAGTTTACGTTTACCTCGAGCATGTTGATGATGCCGCCCTTGGTCTTCATGATCATGATCTGCGGGTCCTTCAGCGCGTTCTTAACCTTGCTGTTGGTCTTCGGCATGATGCACTGAACCTCGTCCCACTCGTCGTTTACCAGCCACGGCAGAACGTCGATCTCGTGGATTGCGGTATCGGTAACAGCCATTGCGGTGGTGTAGTCATCGGCAACGCCGTCTGCACGGTGGGTGCACTTGATTACCATCGGGGCACCGAACTTGCCGGAATCGATCAGTTCCTTAACCTGACGGTAGCCGCGGTCGTAACGGCGCATGAAGCCAACCTGTACGAGGTGCTTGCCGCCTGCCATCTCGGCCTCAACGATCTCCTTGCCGTCTGCAGCGGTGTTAGCCAGCGGCTTCTCGGAGAATACCGGCTTGCCAGCCTTGATCGCTGCCAGAACCGGACCCTTGTGGAACTGACCCGGGGTGGTAACTACAACAGCGTTTACGTCCGGATCGTTGATTGCTTCGTTGAAATCGGTGTAAACCTTGGTGCCGGCACCGGCGATCTCAGCGCCCTTCTTTGCGCCTTCTTCAAATACGTCGCATACGGCAACGATGCGTGCATTGCGGATGCGGTTCTGGATACGCTCGATGTGCTCACGGCCGATCATGCCGCAGCCGATCAGTGCAATGTTCAGATTTTCCATGATGAATTCCTCCTAAAAAGTGATAAATTCGTGTTGTGCAGTTGCCTGCGTTATTTATGGTTTGTTTTGCTGCACGCGGCTTGCTCGAAGTTTTGCGTGCACTGCTCATTTCTGGGGTCAAGGTGATTATACATCCGCGTTCACGAGAACGCAAGAGGAAATTTCAAATTTCGTAAAAAAATTTTGCTTTCCGGCGGTGAGGATAATTCACCGCCGGAAAGCGAGGGATCAATGCACAAAGAGTGCAACAAGGGACAAATTAAGCTGCGAGGCCGAGAGGAGAGAACAGGATATAGATCGCAACAGCGATAATCAGACCAATGATGGAAACTACATGACGGTACTTCCACGGGGTCAGATCAACTGCGCCGACGTCGTGAATCTCATATTCCTCACCCGGACGATACTTGTTCAGGTACCACATGATGAGCAGCTCGATCGGGAACAGAACAGCCATTGCGTACAGATAGTGGATCGGGTTGGACGAACCGGGATAGCACGGCTTGATCAGCAGGAAGGCGCCGTAGCATACAACGTGGAACACGGTGATTACCTTCGGCATATACTTCGGGATGCGCTTGAACATGAAGATGCCGAGGATGGTGCACAGTACCGGCAGGGATACGAACTGGCTCATAGAGTTCAGGAAGGTGGTAATGCCGCCGGCGTACATAACGAACGGAGAGATGACGATTGCTACACAGCCTGCGATGGTGCCGTAGATCTTGCCGACCTTGACGCACTTGGTGTCAGAAGCCTGCGGGTTGATGGACGAACGGTACAGGTCAAGGGTGAACATGGTGGACGCGGAGTTCAGCACAGAGTTGAACGAGGAGAGGATCGCACCGAACATGACTGCGGCGAAAAAGCCCATGACCGGCTTCGGAACGATCTCAGCGATCAGTGCCGGATAAGCAAAGTCGATTGCAGAGGAACCGGCAGCGGTCAGCTTGTCCTGAATGGACGGCAGGTAGAATGCGATAACGCCCGGAATAACGAGGTACAGAGGGCCGAGGCACTTGAGGAAGCCGCAGAAGATAGCGCCCTTCTGACCTTCCTTCAAGCTCTTTGCTGCGAGGGAACGCTGTACGAAGGACTGGTTGGTGCACCACCAGTACAGGTTGTTGAAGAACATACCGGTGATGATCAGCGGCCACGGAACTTCCGGTTCCGGTGCATTCCATGCGTTGATTGCGTTCATTTTGGCCGGATCTGCCTCTACCATGTACTTGATGCCGTCGAAAATGCCATGACCGCCAGTTGCTGCAGACAGTGCCGCGAAGCCGAGGAACGGGATCATCAGACCGCCGATAATCAGACCGACGCCGTTGATGGTATCAGATACTGCAACTGCTTTCAGGCCGCCAAAGATAGCGTAGCAGCCGCCAATGATGCCGATAATGATGCACAGGATGGCAACAGCCATGAACTTACTGGTGCCGAGGATGCCGGAAATGTCGAAGATCTGCTCGAAAACGACTGCACCGGAGTACAGGATGACCGGCAGGTTGAGGATGGAGTACATAACAACGATTACCAGCGAGAACATCGTCTTGGTGCCCTTGCCGTAGCGCTCCTCCATCAGGGACGGGATGGTCATGGCGCCCATTTTCAGGTACTTCGGCAGGAAGTAGTACGCCAGAACCAGCAGGGTGAACATCGAGCCGACCTCCCATGCGATCGGGCCCATATTGGTTTTCCAGCTTTGACCGTTCAGACCGACGAGCTGCTCGGCGGAGAGGTTGGTCAGCAGCAGAGAACCGGCGATTACCACACCGGGCAATCCGCGACCGGCGAGGAAGTAGCCCTCGGCTGTGTCGAGCTGCTCATCGCGGGTTTTCCAAGCGGAAATGACCGCAACAAGCACCGTGAACAGCAGGAAGGAGATGCCTGTCCAGGCGAGTGAGGAGAAGAATGACATTGTGTTACCCCCTATAAGTAAGATATAGTCTGTGGCGTTCTCGTGAACGCACTTTTTGAAAAATAATTCCCCGTCGAAAATGCACTTGAATCATGGGTGATGTTCACTGCGTTTTCAGGGGATTTATTTCGTTGTCTATAGGTTATCACGATATCCTGCGCGTTTCAAGTCTTAAGAATGATATTCTGAATGATTCGGTGAACGCAACAAAAACACGGATGGTTTTTTGTGCGAAAAGACATTTATTTTCGTGAGTATGCGTGCAAAGGCGTGCACTATATTGGTAAAACTGCACGAAAAATAGACGATTTGTTTGTAAATAAGCCGTACAAAAACGGAAACGCGTAAATTTAAACGGGGATACACGCAAAAAATAGTTGCAAGATGCGTGCAGTGTGCTATACTGTAACTAAAGAAAAAAGAATGTGGTGAGGAAACACCGCACAATGAAAGCTACGGTGCTTTCTATCATAGAATAAGGAGGAAAAAACATGGCTGTAACCGCACAGCAGATCGCGGAGCTGGCAGGTGTATCCCGCGGTACGGTAGACCGTGCGCTGCACAATCGAGGGCGCGTAAACCCCGAAGTAGCAGCGAAAATTCATAAAATTGCAGCAGAATTAGGGTATAAACCCAACCTGATCGGACAGGCGCTGGTCAAATCCCGCAGGGAGTTCAAGCTGGGGGCGATCCTGCAATCCGTCGAGACGCCGACGATACAGATCGTGCGTGCAGGCGTGCAGCGTGCCGCAGAGGAGCTTGCCGCCTCGGGCGTGGAACTGATCATGCGCGAAAACCGTGGTCTGGATACCGAAATGGTACTCGAACACATTGAAGAACTGGTTTCACAGGGCGTGCAGGGACTGGCTATCGCGCCGAACAACTCGCCGGAGATTCGCCAGTGCATCGATGAACTGTACGAACAGGGCATTCCGGTCATCACACTCAACTCGGATGCACCGGGCAGCAGGCGTCTTGCGTTCATTGGTATGGACAACTACCGTGCCGGACAGACCGCCGCAGGCTTGCTTCGGCTGATGCTGCCCGAGGGCGGCAAGGTGCTTCCGCTGGCGGGACACTTGAATAATACCGCACATAATAACCGATTAAACGGATTTATGGATACCATTAATGGCGAAACAGGAAACGAAATTGAACTGTTAGCATTTCAGCCATGTTTCGACCGGGATGACTATGCTCACGAGATTACGCAGCACGCATTGCGTGCAAATCCTGACCTGACCGGCATTTACGTTGCGTCCAACGGACAGGCCGGTGCGTGCGCAGCTGTAGAAGAAGAAGGCCGAAAGGGCAAGGTCAAGGTCGTTGCATTCGACCTCAACCCGATGAATATGGAGCTGCTCCAGTCGGACAGCTTGAGTTTCGTGCTCGATCAGAAGGCATTTGAGCAGGGCTATCGGCCGCCGTTCCTGCTGTTTGATTACCTGCAGAACAGAAAAGCACCGGAAAAAGAACTGCTTTATACGGATATTGCAATCAAAACCAAGTTTAACAGCGATAAACCTGTAGGAATGGAATAAGAAAGAACCGCACAATGTGCGGTTCTTTCTTGAGGCTGTCGAAAAACTAACGTTTTCCGAGCAGCCTCTCGCTCGAAACCACGCTTTCGAGCGAAACCGAAGAAAAACCGCGCCCTGACGGGCACATTTTTTCTTCCTTTGTATAAATTCCGAGATACATGCTCCCGGAATTTATGAATTTGCTTTGCAAATTCTATTTTATGAGTGCTGCCGCACGAAACGCAAAACGCCAATCTGACTTTTTTGACAGACTGAAGAAAGAACCGCACATTGTGCGGTTCTTTCTTATTAGCGTTGAGCGCGAAGAGTAAAGATGCAAATCAGCGTTTATCCTGCATTAAACTGGTGCAGATAGCCGTTATATTGGCGTTTTGAAGTGTATCTGCAAAACTTTTCGCTGCTGCCGGAGATATCGTTTCCGCCTGATTGAGCACAACGATATCCGCTGAGTGTTCTGCAATAATGCCTTGCGCGGCCAGCTCCGGCGTGACAATACCGCTCATGTGTGCACCTGTGCGTGCACAGAACAGTTCCGGTCGGTGTACGGTCTGTTCGACCGGCTTTCCAAACCCGGATGCGCCCACGACGCACACGGTATTGCGTGTATTCTCAGGTATGACCGGCTCATGCGAGGCGTGTGCCTTGAGCGGCAGCTGCTTGGAGCCGTCGGCCTCCACAATCACATGGTCAGCGGCGTTCGCGAGCACGGAAAAGGGAAGTGCCGGCGCGGTCAGCTTGCCCTCAGCGGCAGGCGTGCCCATGCAGATTACGCGGTGAAGCGCAAGTGCGCGGCGGACCTGGTCGATGTCATCCGTCTCCAACAGGGGAATGCCCGCAAACGGCAAAATGTGTGTGGAAGTCGTCAAAATCACCGTTCCGGATAATTCTTCGGCCAGTATACGCAGTAAAGTTGTTTTTCCGCCGCTGCCGATCACGGCGGTTACACCTTTTATAATGTGTAATTGTTCACATATTTTCATAAATCCACCTAATACAACCATGTTTACCGTAGGGCGGGAGGACCTCATCCCGCCGTTGTAAATTATCTGCATGTTGTTATATGCGGCGGGGGGAGGTCACCCCGCCCTGCAACCATGCTTTTATAATAGTATTATATCATGTCTGCCATACAGAAAAAATATTGACTTCACTCGACCGATACGCTATAATCATCGGTGGTAATCGTTATAGTTTGCAAAATACAACGAAGATAAACGGAGGAAAACGCCATGTTAGTCGTGATACGCGGTGCGGGAGACATTGCCACGGGAATTGCCTTGCGGCTGTACCGCGCAGGCATTCGTCTGGTGCTGACAGACCTGCTGCAGCCAACGTCGATCCGCCGCACGGTATGCTTTTCGGAAGCGATTCGATTGGGCGAAACAGTCGTTGAGAGCGTGCATGCACGCCGAGCTGATACCGCAGCCGAAGCGGCAGCACTGACCGAACAGGGCATCATTGCTGTGCTGGCCGATCCGGCGGCAGGCTGCGTGCAGGAACTGCACCCTGATGCCCTGGTGGACGCGATTCTGGCGAAGAAAAACCTCGGTACGCACATCACGGATGCGCCGATCGTCATTGCGGTCGGTCCGGGCTTTACGGCCGGCGCAGACTGTCACGCGGCGGTTGAGACCATGCGCGGGCATACACTCGGACGGGTGCTGTACACAGGTTCGCCGCTGCCGAATACGGGCGTTCCCGGTGTGATCGGCAGCCATGCGGCAGAGCGCGTTCTGCGTGCCCCGGCAGACGGCTTGTTCGAGCCGTGCCATGAAATTGGCGATCTGGTCGAGACGGGAGACACCATCGCGTACGTTGCGGGAAAACCCATGAAAACCACCATCGCCGGCTGTCTGCGCGGTCTGCTGCAGGCTGGCGTACCCGTACATGAGGGTATGAAATCCGGTGACGTTGATCCGCGCGGCAAGCGTGAAAACTGCGATACCGCATCAGATAAGGCGCTTGCGGTCGGCGGCGGCGTGCTCGAAGCGCTGCTTCACTTTTCCAACGTATTTCATTAAGGTGTTATAAAATTAGGGAGAAAACGCAATGAAAAACAACCGTTTTGCAAGATTTGCAGCAGCGGCTCTGTCACTGGCAATTCTGGCAGGCTGCGGTGCCCCCCAGAGCAGCGACAGTGCAGCTGAGGACATGGGTTCTGCAGACTCCGCAGAGCTGACCGTCTTTGCGGCGGCCTCCATGACCGAGACCCTGAACCGGATCGCAGAGGACTACAAGGCGGTTGCCCCGAACGTCACCCTGACGTTCAGCTTTGCCTCCTCCGGCGACCTGCTCACCCAGATCAAGGAAGGCGCGGACTGCGACGTGTTCATCTCCGCAGCGCCCAAGCAGATGAACGCACTCGACGGCTCTCTTAAGGACGATACCGACAAGAACCCGGACGGTCTGGATGAGCTGCAGAGCGGCACCCGCATCGACCTGCTCGAGAACAAGGTAACACTGGCTGTGCCGGAAGGCAACCCGAAGGGAATCAAGAGCTTTGACGACCTCGCGGAAAAGCTGAAGAGCGGTGACGTGCTGCTTGCCATCGGCAACAGCGACGTTCCGGTCGGTCAGTATACCCAGAAGATTTTCAGCTGCTACAAGCTGGATGAGAAGGCGCTGGCGGATGCAGGCGTGCTGACCTACGGCTCCAACGTAAAGGAAGTTACCACACAGGTAAGCGAAGGCGCGGTTGACTGCGGCATTATCTACGCAACCGACGCATTCTCGGCAGGTCTCGACACGGTTGACGAGGCAACTGCTGATATGTGCGGTCAGGTCATCTATTCGGCAGCCGTGCTCAAGAACAGCACGCATGCAGGCGAGGCGAAGGCGTTTCTTGACTATCTGACCACCGATGAAGCAGGCAAGGTATTCGAGAGCGTAGGCTTTACCACGTTGGCATAATCTGATACAATAGGAAGGCGAGGGAGCAATCTCTCGCCTTTATTTACAAAAGGAGACGATTATGGACTGGTATCCATTATATAACTCACTGCGTATCGCGCTTATTTCCACAGCGATCATCTTCTTCGCGGGGATTGCGGCGGCCTATTATGTTGCGCGTCTGCCGCGCGTGCTCAAAGGTGTGCTGGATGTGCTGTTCACGCTGCCGCTCGTGCTGCCGCCTACGGTGGTCGGCTATCTGCTGCTGCGCGTGCTCGGACCGAAAAGAACTGTCGGCGCATGGGCGCTCGCGCATTTTGATCTCAAGCTGACCATGGTCTGGTGGTCGGCGATTTTCGCAACCACCGTTGTTATTTTCCCGCTCATGTACCGCACGGCACGCGGTGCGTTCGAGAGCTTTGACGAAACGCTTGCCGACGCAGGCCGCACGCTCGGTCGCTCGAATACCTGGATTTTCTGGCGGGTACGCATGCCCTGCTGCAGGCAGGGTATCCTTGCGGGAACGGTGCTCGCGTTCGCGCGTGTGCTCGGTGAGTACGGCGCAACATCCATGGTGGCGGGCTACACGCCCGGACGCACGGCAACGATTTCGACGACGGTCTATCAGCTGTGGCGCACGAATGATGACGCGCTGGCGTTCAAGTGGGTCGTGGTCAACCTTGCCATCTCGGCGGTAGTGCTGCTGGCGGTCAATCTGCTCGAAAAGCGGGAGAGAGGAGTGCGTAAGGCATGGCACTGATCGTGGATATCGAGAAAACGCTCGGTGATTTTCACCTGAAAGTGAACTTCACTGCCGAGCGGGAAGTGATGGCGCTGCTCGGCGCCTCCGGCTGCGGCAAGAGCATGACGCTGGGGTGCATCGCGGGCATCGTGAGACCGGATAAGGGTCATATTGAGTTGAACGGTCGCGTCCTGTTCGACAGCGAAAAGAAAATCGACCTGCCGCCGCAAAAGCGAAAGGTCGGCTATCTGTTTCAGCAGTACGCGCTGTTTCCACACATGACGGTCGAGCAGAACATCCGCGCAGGCGCACACGCCCGCCCGAAAAACGAGCGGGAGCAGGCGGTGCGGGAGGTTCTGCACGCGTTCCGACTCGAAGGACTGGAGAACAACCGTCCGAGTCAGCTTTCCGGCGGACAGCAGCAGCGGTGTGCGCTTGCGCGTATTCTGGTCGGGCAGCCCGAGCTTGTGCTGCTCGATGAGCCGTTTTCCGCGCTCGATGCCTACCTGAAATGGCAGGTGGAACTGGAGCTTTCGGACATCCTGAAAAATCTTTCGTGCGGTACGCTGTTCGTCACGCACAACCGCGATGAGGTGTACCGCCTGTGCGATACGGTGTGCGTGCTGAACAAGGGAAAATCCGACCCGAAGGAGACGGTCAAGAACCTGTTCCGCGCACCGGCAACCATGGGGGCTGCGCTGATCTCCGGCTGCAAGAATGTCTCTGCCGCCGAGGTAAAACAGGATGGAACCCTGTTCTGCAAGGACTGGAACGTAACGCTCAAAACCGCACTGCATGTGCCGAAGGATACCGCTTATGTCGGAATTCGGGCGCATTACTTCACTACAGATGGCGCGGAGAACGCCATTCCGTGTACGGTGGAGCGTGTGGTCGAGAACCCGTTTTCGACCGTGGTCATGCTGCAGACGACAGGCGCAGGCAGGCTGCGGTGGGAGCTGGATAAGGCGGTCTGGGAGACGCTTTCCGGCCCAGAAAAGCTGACGCTGTACGTCCGCCCAGAGGACGTTATGCCGCTGACGGAGTGAGCAAAATGCTGGATAATCAAGGAAGAAACATCCGCTATCTGCGGCTGTCGGTGACCGACCGGTGCAATTTCCGGTGCCGGTACTGTATGCCCGCCGAAGGCGTGTGCAAGCGGGAGCACAGCGAAATGCTGTCGTTCGAGGAGCTGACTGAGATCGTGCAGACGGCGGTTTCGCTCGGTGTCAGCAAGGTGCGGCTGACCGGCGGAGAGCCGCTCGTGCGGCGCGGCATCGTGGATTTGTGCCGCAGTCTGCGTGCCATCAATGGTGTGCGGGAGCTTGCCATGACGACTAACGGCGCACTCCTGCCACAGTACGCCGCAGAGCTGAAACAAGCAGGGGTTGACCGGCTGAATATCAGTCTGGATACCTTAAATAAGGATAAATTTGCGTCGCTGACGCGCGGCGGCTCGCTCGCGGATACGCTGGCCGGTCTGGACGCGGCGCGGCACGCTGGATTCCGCGGCACAAAGCTGAATGCCGTGCTGCTCGGCGGCGTAAACGAGGATGAGATTCCGGCACTGGCGCAGCTGGCGCAGGACGGAAAATATGAGGTGCGCTTTATTGAACTCATGCCGATCGGTGAATGCGCGGACTGGCCGCGTGAGCGGTTTCTCTCTGCGGATGCGGTGCTGCACGCCCTGCCGGAGCTGCAGCGTCTGCCGAATGAAGGCGTTGCGGAATTGTACCGAATGCCCGGCTGGAAGGGGAAAATCGGTCTGATTCGCCCGATGAGCCACCGTTTTTGCGCGGACTGCGACCGCATCCGCGTTACCGCAGACGGCAGACTGAAACCGTGCCTGCACTCGGCGCAGGAGATTCCGCTGCGCGGTCTGCACGGTGAAAACCTTGAACGCGCACTGCGCGAGGGTATGTTCAGGAAACCGGTCAGCCACCATATGCAATCCGGGCAGCCGAGTGAAAGCCGGAGAGGTATGAGCCAGATCGGAGGATAAATAATGGAAAATTGAGAATGGAGAATTGAGGTATCGCGCAGAGCGCGATAATTAAGGCAATCATTTTCCATTCTCAAATTTCAATTAGCGAATGGGAGGCACTATGTCAAAAGTAGCTGCAGTTTGTATCAGTGAACATAAAGGAACAAAAAAGCACCCGGTGGAGCGTATCACAGTGAAAGAAAACCACGGCATCGTCGGTGACGCGCACGCGGGCAACTGGCACCGTCAGATCAGCCTTTTGGCGCAGGAGAGCGTGGACGAAATGCGCCGAACCGGTCTGACGCTCCATGCGGGCGACTTTGCGGAAAACATCCTCACCGAAGGGATTGACCTCAAGCATTTACCGGTCGGTACGGTGCTCCGCGTGGGAAAAACGCGTCTGCAGGTGACGCAAATCGGCAAGGAATGCCATAATGACTGTGAAATCCGCCGTCTGACAGGCAAATGCGTCATGCCGACCGACGGTATCTTTGCCATTGTGCTAACGGGCGGCACGATCACCGCCGGTGACGAGATCGAGGAGGAAAAGTCATGAAATGTATCAAAACCGAGGACGCGGTCGGTCATGTTCTGTGCCACGACATGACGCAGATCATCCCGGGCGTGAGCAAGGGGCCGCGCTTCCGCAAGGGCCACATCGTCACCGCGGAGGACATTCCGGTGCTGCTTTCGATGGGCAAGGAGCAGCTTTACGTCTGGGAGCTGCAGCCGGGTTTTCTGCACGAGAATGACGCGGCAGAGCGGCTGTGTGCGCTCTGTCAGAACGCCAGTATGCGTAAAAGCGAGACAAAAGAGGGCAAAATCGAGCTTTCTTCGGACATTGACGGCGTTTTTTTGGTCGATACTGAACGACTGAACGCGGTCAACAGTATTGACGAAATCATGATTGCCACGAGGCGTGGCAACGGCATTGTCCATCCGGGTGATAAGCTGTGCGGCACGCGCGTGATTCCGCTTATAATCAGGGAGGAGAAACTGCGGCAGGCTGAGCAGGCGGCAGGCGGCACGCCGATTCTGGAAGTCCGCCCGTTTACGCTGAAAACAGCAGCCGTTGTCACTACCGGCAGCGAGGTCGCAAAGGGCCGTATTCCGGACAGCTTCACGCCGGTTGTAGAACGAAAGCTGGCTGCACTCGGCATCAAAATGACCGAGCACGTTCTGGTCGAGGACGGCATGGAGAACGTTGCGGCGGCCATCGAGCAGATGAAAAACAAGCCGGTCGATATGATCCTGTGCACGGGCGGCATGAGTGTTGACCCGGACGATTCCACGCCGGGTGCGATCAAACAGAGCGGCGCGGATATCGTCACCTACGGCGCACCGGTGCTCCCGGGCGCCATGTTCCTGTTGGGCTATTACGCGGACGGCCGTCCGGTGATGGGTCTGCCTGGATGCGTCATGTACGCCAAGGCCACCATTTTTGATCTGGTGCTGCCGCGCATCGCGGCGGGCGTGCGGCTGACTAGGCGCGATTTTGTTACGCTTGGAGAAGGCGGTCTGTGTCTCGGCTGTGAGGTCTGCACTTACCCGCACTGCGGCTTCGGAGGTGTATGATATGCTGACAGCCAAGGTCATCACGGTCAGCGACCGGTCGTTCTGCGGTGAGCGGGAGGATTTGAGCGGCCCTGCCGTCAAGAATCTGCTCGAGCGAGCAGGCTACGCGGTCGGTGCGGTCGAGGTGCTGCCGGACGAGCAGCCGCGTATCGAGTCCGCGCTCATCCGTGCCGCCGACGAGGAGAAGCTCGCACTCATCGTCACCACCGGCGGCACCGGCTTTGCACCGCGCGATGTAACGCCGGAGGCGACTATCAAGGTCTGCGAAAAGCTCGCGCCGGGTATCCCGGAGGCCATGCGGGCGGCATCCATGCAGATTACGCCGAAGGCGTGTCTGTCGCGTGCGGCAGCGGGCATTCGCGGCACGAGCCTGATCATCAATCTGCCGGGCAGTCCCAAGGGTGCGTGCGAAAACCTGCAGGCCGTGCTCGAACCCGTTGAGCATGGAATTTATATCCTGCAGGGCGGGAAAGAGTAATGGAGAATTGAAAATGGAGGATGAAATGTCAGATTTCAGTCTCTGCTCCGAATAGAAAACACCCCGAACCTGTGGTTCGGGGTGAGGCTGTCGCGAAACTACAGTTTCGCCGACAAGCAGGAACGGACCGTGGGCCGTTCCAAAGTCGTCCCAAAGTTCCTATACAGAAACTTTCTCCCTCCAGAAGTTCAAAAATGGTGATACATGCTCCCCCTTTTTGAGCATTTGCAGAGCAAATGCTATTTTATGCGCGCTGCCGCGCGAAATACTGAAAACTGCTGACTATACGACTTTTTCGACAGACTGACCCCGAACATAGGTTCGGGGTGTTTTTGATTGGGTTCTATTTCAAAAGAAAACGGTCAACCACCGCGTTAATTTTCCATTCTCAATTCGCCATCCTCAATTCTCAATTTACTCCAAATAGATCGAAAACTCCTGTTTCTCGGTAACATACCCGACGATTTTCGCCTCCGGTACGCTCTGCTGCAGTTCATCCAGACAGCCTTGCGCATCCTGCTCCGGCAGGGCAAACAGCAGACCGCCGCTGGTCTGCGGGTCGTAAAACAAATCCTGCAGGGTGCGCGAAACCTTACCCTTGATACATACGCCGGCTTCCGCATACTGCCGGTTGCGGTACGCGCCTGCCGGAATCAGCCCCATCTCTGCCAGCGGGTATGCCTCTGCATGATAGGGTACGTCGTCCGCGCGAAGGTGCACGGAAACGCCGCTGCCCTGTGCCATCTCAAAGCTGTGGCCGAGCAGCGAAAAACCGGTGACATCCGTGCAGCTGTGCACCGGATATTTCACCATAACATCGCGCGCGGCCTTATTGAGCGCAGCCATCTGGCGGTAGATGCGGTCAAGCACGGACTTTTCGACCAGATCCGCTTTTGCTGCTGTGGTCAGCACGCCAACGCCGAGCGGTTTAGTCAGGATCAGCACGTCCCCCGGCTTTGCGCCGCTGTTGGTGAGCACCTTTTTCGGATGCACGAAGCCCGAAACCGCCAGTCCGTAGATCGGCTCGGCACCCTGAATGGTGTGACCGCCCGTGATGATCGCGCCGGCCTCGTAGGCCTTGTCGTAGCCGCCGCGCAGGATTTCCTGCACCGCATGATCGTCCATGCTCTGCGCCAGACACATGATGTTGAGCGCGAGCTTGGGCTCACCGCCCATGGCGTACACGTCGCTGAGCGCGTTGGCAGCCGCGATCTGTCCGTACAGGAACGGATCGTCCACGATGGGCGGGAAGAAGTCGGTCGTCTGCACGAGCGCGGTGTTCTCGTCGAGCACATACACGCTTGCGTCATCGCTCTTGTCATAGCCGACGATCAGACGCGGGTCGGTATGCGTGCGAAAGCCTTCAAGCAGGTGTACGAGCGTTCCGGCACCGACTTTTGCGCCGCAGCCGGCGCAGCCTGCAAGTTTGGTCAGCTTCACTTCGGTCTCCATCGAAAAATCTCTCCGTTTCCGTGATTTATTCTTCTTATTGTACCAAAATCCGTGCAGATTGGCAACCGTCATTCGCCTTGCATAGACTGGATGGGAGGGGATGCCATGGCGACCGTCAGCCTTTGCATGATCGTACGCAATGAGGAGAAGGTGCTCGCGCGGTGTTTGGACAGCGTGCGCGGCATTGCGGATGAAATTTGCATAACGGACACCGGCTCGACCGACAAAACGCGGGAAATTGCCCAAAAATACGGCACTGTGCAGGTGTTTCCGTGGTGCGATGATTTCTCCGCTGCACGCAATTTTTCGTTTGCACAGGCGCGCATGGACTATACGCTGTGGCTGGATGCGGACGATGTGCTTCTGCCGTCCGACCATCAGAAATTGCTTGCACTCAAAGCGGAGCTGGACGGCACGGCCGATGTCGTCATGCTGCCGTACCACACCGGTTTTGATGAGCAGGGCAGACCGACGTTTTTCTGTTACCGTGAGCGGCTGCTCAAAACGTCCGCGCACTTCCGATGGCAGGGTGCGGTGCACGAGTGCATCGCGCCGCGCGGGAATATCCGGTACGGAGACGCGGCGGTGACACACCGCAAGCCGCCGTGCGCGTACTCCGACCGCAACCTGAAAATCTACGAAAACCTGCTCGCTAAGGGGGAAAAGCTGGATGCACGCGGCAGCTATTATTACGCGCGCGAGCTGCTGGCGCATAAACGGTACGCACAGGCGGTCGAAGCGTTTGAAGCCTTCCTTGCGATGCCGGACGGCTGGGCGGAGAACAAAATAGATGCGTGCCTTGGTCTGTCGCAGGCGCTGACCGCCCTCGGAGAGCGCGAGCAGGCAAAGCGGGCACTGACCCGCTCATTTGCACTGGAGGTGCCGCGCAGTGCCGTATGCTGTGCGCTTGCAGCCCTCGAATATGCGGATAACCGCGCAAGACAGGCGGTGTTCTGGTACGAAACCGCCATTCGAGCCGCAAGCACAGCACCGCACGGCTTTATTGATGTGAACGCTTGCGCTTATGCGCCGGCACTCGGCTTGTGCGCCTGCTGGGACAAATTGGGAGACTTGAGGCAAGCCTGTGCATGGAATGAACGGGCAGCACTCGTGCGCCCGCAGTCGGCGGCAGTGGCGCACAACCGATGGTATTTTGCCGCGCGGGGTCTCACCGCAGAGCCGCCTTCGGCATAGACTGAACTGCCGGAGTTTTCCGGCAAATCGGAAGGAAGGGAAGAACGACATGAACGATCGACAGGACTGCTGCGGCAACTGGGAACGCCCGAGCGAACGCTGGCAGGAGCGCGTGTGCGATGCGGTGATGGGCAACGGCCGACCGGACGCGATGGGACCTCCCGGACCTCCCGGACCTCCCGGTCCTCCGGGTCCGCGCGGACCGCGAGGAGAAAGGGGACCGATGGGGCCAATGGGGCCGAGAGGCATTCCGGGTCCTCCGGGACCGCCGGGCTTCCCGGGACCGACCGGTCCCGCGGGTGAAGCAGGCGCAGTTGGCGCCACCGGCCCGACCGGCCCCGCGGGTGAAGCGGGCGCAGTCGGCGCCACCGGCCCGACCGGCCCCGCAGGTGAAGCAGGCGCAGTTGGCCCAACCGGCCCAACCGGCCCAACCGGCCCGACCGGCCCCGCAGGAGAAGCAGGCGCAGTCGGTGCTACCGGCCCGACCGGCCCTGCAGGTGAAGCGGGTGCAGTTGGCCCAACCGGCCCGACCGGCCCCGCAGGTGAAGCGGGCGCAGTTGGCCCAACCGGCCCGACCGGCCCCGCAGGTGAAGCGGGGGCAGTCGGCGCTACCGGCCCGACCGGCCCCGCAGGTGAAGCGGGCGCAGTCGGCCCAACCGGCCCGATCGGCCCCGCAGGTGAAGCAGGCGCAGTTGGCCCAACCGGCCCAACCGGCCCCGCAGGTGAAGCAGGCGCAGTTGGCCCAACCGGCCCGACCGGTCCGACCGGCCCCACAGGTGAAGCAGGCGCAGTTGGCCCAACCGGACCGACCGGCCCCGCCGGTGAAGCGGGTGCAGTTGGCCCAACCGGCCCGACCGGCCCCGCAGGTGAAGCAGGCGCAGTTGGCCCAACCGGCCCGACCGGTCCCACCGGTCCCACCGGTGCAAGTCCGGAAGCAGCGGCATCGGTAGCAGACGCAACCGGTGCGGACGACATCGTTGCACGGTTCAACGAGCTGCTCAACAGTCTGCGCGAGGCGGGACTGCTCAGGCTGCCGTAACCGCACAGAAAGGGAGTGGAAACACTCCCTTTTTCTTTGTGCTGGCATTCGACTTTATGCGCGGCTTGTGCTATACTGATAGCAGAAATATAACAGCAGGAAAGCAGGAAGTATCATGACAATTCTGAATTGTGAATGCGGAAACGAGATTTTCATCATGGACGAGACCGAAGCAACGGCTTGGCAGTGCGAGCAGTGCGGTCAGTGGTATGATTTCTTCGGTGTAAAGGTGCCCGACCCGGCAGCTGTGCAGCCGAAAAGGTCGCCTCATCTTGTCAACTGGAGTGCAGGCGAGGATTTGTAAGGCAATACCGCATAATTGAACAAGAGCAATTTGCGAGCAAATTTTGCGTGCTGACAAGGCGCGGTGCTGCCGTAAGTCTGCCGTCAGAAAAGGACAGGAAAAGCGCGGGCGGAAGCTGTAAAAAGTAACAGAACTGTAACCTCGCTTTGTGTCGAAAGGTGGTATACTTATATCTTAGAAGCATATGTTATAAAAAGGATAGGAAGGATGACAAAAATGGCATATGAATCGGCGCGGCAGGCGCCGCGCAGCCCGCATAGAAGAGGGCGCAGACGCAGACGGCGCAACAGTCACTACGGTGTGCTGTTTGCCCTGATCATTCTGATCATTGCGGTCATTTTCTTTGGTGTGCGGGCGGTCCGCTCGATTGTCGGAAACGTGGTCAGCAGCAACAACGTGCTGGTGTATCAGGTGGGAAACACGAATGCATATAAGAACGGCAAGACGATACAGGTTGACGCTGCGCCCTACCGTGACAGTCAGGGCAACGGCATGGCGTCCATCAGCTCGCTGTGCGATAATCTCGGATTGGAGCTGAACTGGGACGAGAACGCCAAATCCGGTACGATCACGCTCAAAAAGACCGTGCTGACAATTAAGCTCAGTGATACAAACCTGCAGGTCGGTGACGCGACCGAGACCTTTGCCTCCGCACCGGTGGAGAAGAACGGCGTGGTTTATGCGCCGGTCAAGGATATCTGTCAGGCACTTTCGTGGCAGACCGGCGAGGTTGCCGCCGAAAACGGCGATCTGATCATCATTAGTCAGGCGAAAAAGGCACTGACCGATAAGAAAATCGGTGAAATTACGGATGATGCGCTCAAGGTGCTCGGCCCGGCCGAGGGACAGGTGATGAGCGGCAGCATCGTTATGCGAACCGGCTCGGATCAGCTGCTCTATGAAGGCAGCACCAAGCACATGGTGGAAGAAGGCAAAAAGCTGGGTGCAGGCGTGCTCGATCAGGACGGCACGGCGTATATCCCGCTCAAGGCCGCGATGACCGCGCTCGGCGGCAAGGCAGAGGACGATGGCAAGGGCGCATGGAATGTCACCTGCGGCGAATCCACCGCGACCGTGGATGCGGATGACGGCAAGACCAAGGTGGACGGCAAGCGTGCCTCCGGCAATGGCTTCTCCACCTACACGGATCAGGACAAGAACCGTTTTTACGTTTCTCCGCAGGTGCTTGCGGCGATCCTTGGCAAGACGTATACCGATCTCGGTGACGGCGTATTCTCGTTCACCGGCGTAACGCTTGACGGCTTTGACAGCCAGAAGGCATACCTCAAGAACATGAAGGATAAGCTGGGCGATGCCGTGGACGGCGATATACCGGAGGCCGATGTCTATATCGCGCTGACATTTGACGACGGCCCGACCGGCAAAAAGGACGGCTATCCGAACGGCCTGACCAACTATCTGCTGGACGGCCTCAAGCAGCGCGGCGCGGTTGCTACGTTTTTGATGGTCGGCGAGCGTGTCTCCGAGGTATCGGATGTGCTGCCGCGCATGGTAAACGAAGGCCATGAGCTGGGCAACCACACCATGAATCATCCGATGTGCCACCTGACCGGCCTCGGCACGGATGACATCCGCAGCCAGATTGACGATGCGACCAATGCGATCAAGGATATTGCGGGGCAGGCACCGCAGGTGCTGCGTCCGGTAGGCGGCGGCGTCAACTCGGATGTCAAGGCGGTAGCCGCAGAGCTTGGCTATCCGATCATCAACTGGAGCGTGGATACCGAGGACTGGAAGTACCGCGATGCCGATCATGTAAAGAAGGTCATCGTGGAGCAGGCGCAGGACGGCGATGTTGTCCTGATGCACGACCTGTATGAGACTTCGGTTCGGGGTGCGCTGGCAGCAATCGACGAGCTGCAGAGCCGCACGGATAAGACCTACGCATTTGTAACGGTCTCTCAGCTTGCCGCAATTCACGGCATCACGCTGGAGCCGGGCGTTGTCTACAACGGCCTGACGGATGAAGTCGCGCAGCAGATCGCGGACGGCAGCTATTCGCCGACGGAGTTTACCTAAACTATATGAAAAAACCCGAATCGTTTGACTCGGGTTTTTTTGTTGGTATAAATAAATTAAATTGTAGGGCGGGATGACCTCATCCCGCCGTTGTAAATCATTTGCATGTCGTTATATACGGCATGCCGCGTTATTGTTCGGAATTCTCTGCCATGCGGTAGCCCACGCCGACCTCGGTAAACAGGTACTCCGGTTCGGCAGGATTTTTCTCGATCTTGCGGCGGATATTTGCCATATTGACGCGCAGGATCTGGTTGTCACCGCCGGCTCGCGGTCCCCACAGCTCCTTGATGATGTAATCGTAGGTAAGCACCTTGCCGGCAAACTTGCCGAGCAGCGCAACGATACGGAACTCGCTGAGCGTGAGGTGGACATTCTCGCCGCGGACGAGCACCTGATGCTTGTTATAGTCGATGGTCATTTCACCGACCGTGTAGGTGCCCTCGCGGGCGATTTCGCTGTTCGCCGAGGTGGTTCTCGTGTGGCGGATGGCGGTGCGCACGCGCGCGAGCAGCTCGGCGGTGCCGAACGGCTTGGTCAGGTAGTCATCCGCGCCGAGATCGAGCGCCTGCACCTTGTCGTGCTCATGCGAGCGGGCGGAAACCACCACCACCGGCAGGCTCGACCACGAGCGCAGCTCGCGCAGGACGTCAATGCCGTCCATGTCCGGCAGACCGAGATCGAGGATGACCAGATCCGGACAGTGCGAGGAGATCATGGTCTTCGCCTCGCTGCCCGAGCAGGCCAGCAGCGTTTCGTAGTCGTTGGAGTTCAAAATAGTGGAGATAAAGTGCGCAATGCTCTTTTCATCCTCCACGATGAGTATTTTTTCTCGAATGTTCATTGCAGTTCCGGCTCCTTTTCTATCATCGGCAGGCAGAAGATGAATTCCGCACCGCCGTCCTTATTTTGTGCGTGCATTGTGCCGCCGTGTGCGCGGACAATGGCGTTGCATACAGAAAGTCCCAGCCCCATATTGCGCTTGCCGTCTCCGGTGGGCGTGTCGCTGTGGCGCAGTGTTCCGCTGAACAGCATGGGCAGCAGCTTGGGCGGGATGCCGCCGCCGTTGTCCTGCACGGCAAAGACGGCGTTTTCGCCATCCTGATGCACAGAGAGCGCAATATGGGTGGTGTTTTTGCCGTGTCGAACGGCGTTTTCAAGCAGATTGGTCATGACCTGCTCAATGAGGATCGCATCCATCGGTACGATGAGCAGCTCATCCGGCACAGCCACCGATATCTTGACACCGGGATAGTGCTTGCGGAATTTGCGGGCGACCTCGCCGAGCACCTCCTCGGCGGCCTCGGACTGCTTGGTGATCCGGGTGTCCTCGCCCATGCGGGTGATGGACAGCAGGTTTTCCACCACGCGGACCAGCCACTGCGCGTCATCGCGCACATCCTCGAGCAGCTGATGCTGCTGTTCGAGAGACAGGTCGGGCGTTTCCAGAATGGCCGAGGTTGAACCAATGATGGAGGTCAGCGGCGTGCGGATGTCGTGCGAGACCGAGCGGAGCAGGTTGGCACGCATTTTCTCGCGCTCGCTCTCCATGCGGAACTGCTCCTGCTGCTTGATCTTGGTGGTCATCGTGCAGGTGATGAGCGATACGCACAGCATGACGAAAAACGTCAGCGGATAGCCGGTCATCGTGAAGTTAAATTCCCAGTAGGGGAAGGTGAAGATGTAGTTGATGCCGATAACGCTCAGGAATGCGGCAAGCGTGCCGAACAGATATCCGTTCGTGAAGCGCGAGGTGAGCAGCACCGCGAGAACAAATACCGGAGAGGCGAAGCCGTCGCTGATGTCCGAGCGGCGCAGCAAGGTGCAGAGCACCAGTGCACAGATAAATATCGCCGCGAAAATAAGGAAATCCCGCAGTGTAAACGAGAATAAACGCGGTTTCCCGTCCTGTCGTTTCATGTCGAAGCCTCCAAGTGCATAGATGTACAAGTTAATTATAGCAGATAATCCGTTAATGTGCTGCTAAAACTTACCGAGTAGATAATGATGCAGCAAAGATATGATCCATTCGGTAAGTTATCATGCAGGGCGGGCACTCCGGAGTACCCCGCCCTGCAATGAAACGACAAAATCCCGCCGAATGTTGTACGGAACAAATATTCGGGTGACAACAACCTCTATCCGTGTTATAATAATCCATTATAGGGTAATATAGAATCAGAATCACTGCAATAATGGAGGAAACAGCTTGCTTTGGAGAGCTTTGATGAGCGGCGATATCCGCTCCGCATTTATCACACTGGCGCTTTCGCTGCCCGCGATCGTGCTGTGCCTGTCCATCCACGAGACCGCGCACGGCGGTGCTGCCTATCTGCTCGGTGACCGTACCGCGCGTGATTCCGGCCGCGTAACGCTGTCGCCGATGGCGCATATCGACCCGATCGGTTTCCTGTGCCTGCTGCTGTTCGGCTTCGGCTGGGCGCGTCCGGTGCCGGTCAATATCGCCAATTTCAGGAACAGACGCTGGGGCATGGCGCTGACTGCGCTTGCCGGTCCGGTATCCAACTTTATTACCGCCTTTATCGCGTACTGCCTGTATTTTGTGGTGCGCATGAACATGACGAATACATTCCTGTGGTCGCTGTCGCAGTTCCTGCTCATCGTTGCGAGCATGTCGGTCGGTCTGGGTGTGTTTAACCTTGTTCCGGTGCACCCGCTGGACGGCTCCCGCGTCGTTGACGCATTTATGCCGTTTTCGTGGTCACTCAAGCTGCAGAAGTACCAGAATATCATCTATTTCGTGTTTATCGCGGCGCTCTGGTTCGGCTGGCTGGACGGCATTATGGACTGGGTCGGCAACGGCGTTCTCATGCTGGCGGTAAACTTCGTCAGCCTGTTTCTGTAAGCTATGGATTTTCATTTAGACAACTTTGACGGGCCGCTTGACCTGCTGCTGCACCTGATTTCCAAAAACAAGGTGAGCATTTACGATATCCCCATCGCGGAAATCCTTGAGCAGTACATGGCGGTTCTGCACGAGGCCGAGCACATGGATCTGGACGTTGCCGGTGACTTCATCGCAATGGCGGCGCAGCTGGTGTACATCAAGTCCAGGATGCTGCTGCCGAAGCACGAGGAGGACGAGGACGGGGAGGACCCGCGAGCGGGTCTGGTCGAGATGCTGCTCGAGTACCAGAGACTCAAGAGCGCGACTGCGTTTTTTGCGGAAAAGAACGAAACCGGTCGTGATATCTACGTCAAACCGCCCGAACGGCAGGATGATGCGCCGGTAGAGTATCACCACACGGTAAACGATCTCATCCGCGCGGCAAACAAAATGCTGCGCCGCACCAAGCGCCGTCTGCCGCCGCCGGTGACCTCGTTTCAGGGCATTGTCGGGCGGGAGCCTGCACCGGTAGAGGGACGCGTTACCGCAATCCTCAAGCGCTTTCTGTACCGGATGCGCGTGCCGTTTATGCGGCTGTTTGACGATGCGAGAAACCGCTCGGAGATTGTGGCTACCTTTCTGGCTGTGCTGGAATTATCCAAGACCCGCCGAATCCGTTTGGAAGGGGACGGCGAGGAGATGGAGCTGATGCTGACAAATGACAACACAAAATAACGGCAGCATGACGGCGCTCGAGGCCAGACTGGAGGCCGTGCTGTTCGCGGCAGGCGATGCGGTTACCATTGAACGGCTGTCCGCGGCGCTTGAGGCCGCACCGGCGGAGCTGCTGGACGCGGCGGCTGCACTTGAGAACCGCTACGACTTCGAGAACCGCGGCATCATGCTGCTGCGTATCGAGGACAAGCTGCAGCTGGCGTCCCGGCCGATGTACGGGCCGTATGTGCGCCGCGTGACCGAATCGCGCAGACCGCCTGCGCTGTCGCCTGCGGCGCTTGAGGTGCTGACCATCATCGCATACCGCCAGCCGGTAACGCGTGCGTTCATCGACCAGCTGAGAGGTGTCGATTCATCGAACACGGTGAGCAGTCTGGCGGAAAAAGGGCTCATCGAGGAGGCCGGGCGGCTGGACGTGCCCGGAAAGCCCATGCTGTTCCACACGACCGACCAGTTCCTGCGCAGCTTTTCACTGGCAAGCATCGAGGACCTTCCGGCGCTGCCCGCGCTTGAAGAAAACGAGCAGATGGAGCTGAACATGGACGGCACGCTGCACGAGACGCCGCCCGGCGAGCAGCTGCGCTTCTTGAACGGCGAGCCTGTGCCGCCGGAAACGGAGTGACCGCCTATGGGAACGGTTTTACTCTGGATTTTAGGCATTCTGCTTGGAATTGTGCTGCTGGCATTGGTGATTGTGCTGGTGCTGCTGAACATTCGGGCAGGCATTGAAGCCGTCGGCGTGACCGGCGAGGTGAGCGTGGAGGCACGGTATGGGCCGGTTCGCATTCCGCTGTATCCGAGACCGCGCCACCTGAAAAAGAAAAAAGAGGAAACGGAAGCTGAGAAGAAGAAATCTGAGGAAAACGAAAAGAAAACGAGCGGGAAGCTCGGTCTTTCGCTGCCGAAGGACGGACTGGATGTCGGTGAGATCGCAGGCACGGTGCGCGATTTTCTCAGCGACCTGACCGACCGCCTGCGCATCAGCAGACTGCGGGCGCGCGTAGTTATCGGCACGGACGATGCGGCGCAGACCGGCATTCTGCTCGGGCAGACTGCGGCGCTCTGCGGAATCATTGTTCCGTTCCTGGAGAATACTTTCGATATGCAGGATTACCATGTCAGCGCGGACGCGGACTTCAACGCTGACCATACCGAGTGGGCATTTACCGTAAACTGCTCGATACGGCCGATATCGCTCGTCAGAGTGCTGCTGCGGCATGGCAAGCCGATGTATAAGCTGTACAAGAAATATTTCAAATAATCAGTTAAAACGTATAAAGGAAGGCGAAAATTATGAGTGAACATCATCCTATCAGCGATTTGATGACCGAAACCATGTCCAAAATCAAGGAAATGGTGGATGTTAATACCATTATCGGCAACCCGATCGTGGCGGCGGACGGCACGACCGTTATCCCGGTCTCCAAGGTGTCGTTCGGCTTCGGCGCAGGCGGCAGCGAGTTCGCATCCAAGCACGCGGCAAGCGGGTCTCCGCTCGCGTTCGGCGGCGGCAGCGGCGCCGGTGTGACGGTTTCGCCGGTGTGCTTCCTTGTCATCGGCAAGGACGGCAGCGCCAACATCCTCGGCATCAACGCACAGGCGTCCGACACGATGGATCGTCTGGTCGAGATGATCCCGGGTGCGATCAACAAGGTGTCCAATTTCGTCAGCGGCTTCAAGGGCAAGACCGAGGACGCAGCCGAAGTGGCGGAAACCCTGTCCGGCGACGAATAAAACCGCGTTTTCCCGCAAAACCTACTCGCGTGAATGCTGAGTAGGTTTTGTTATGCGGGGAGTGGTGCAATGTGAAAAAGCTGTTTTGCGTGCTCGCGCTTTTGCTCGTGCTGCCGAGGGCAGGCGCGGTGAGCGCACAGGGGGCGGTCGTGATCGATGCGGACACGGGCGAAACGCTGTTCGAGCAGAACGCGGACAGCCGCCTGCCGATGGCGTCCACCACCAAGATCATGACCGCGCTCGTCGCGCTCGGCGAGGGTGATCTTGACCGCGTGTATACCGTAAAGCCGGAGTACGCCGCCGTGGAAGGCTCATCCATGTACCTGAAAGCAGGTGAGACACTCTCTCTGCGGGATACGCTGTACGGACTCATGCTCGCGTCCGGCAACGACGCGGCGGTCGCCATCGCGGGAGAGTGCGGCGGCATGAACGCCTTTGTGGGCAAAATGAACGCCAAAGCGGCGGAACTCGGTCTGACGGACACGCATTTCGACAATCCGAACGGCCTGCCGTCCGACACGCACTACACCACCGCGCATGAGCTGGCGAAAATCACGGCGGCGGCGCTCAAGGACCCGGTGTTCCGGCAGATCGTCTCGACAAAAAGCTGCACGGTCAGCGGGCACGCGCTGAGCAATCACAACCGTCTGCTGAGCATGTATGATGGCGCGATCGGCGTGAAAACCGGCTTTACGCGGGCGGCAGGGCGGTGTCTGGTCTCGGCGGCTGAGCGCAGCGGGCGCACCATCATCGCGGTGACGCTCAATGACCCGAACGACTGGAACGACCACAGGGAGATGCTTGACGCCGGTTTCGCGCAGTACAGCGAGGTCACGCTGCATAAGGCAGGAGATACGATCGCAAACGTGCGCGTATTCGGCGGCGATACCGCGTCCGTGCCGCTCGCGGCGAAGAATACTGTGACAGCGTATCTGCTGCCGGGTGAAAAGGAGAAACTGCAGCGCGTGCGCTACGGCGAAAAAATCTGCTATGCACCGGTCGTGAAGACGGCACAGGCAGGTTCGGTCGAGTATCGGCTTGGGGATTGCATGCTGGCTCGGGATACACTGGTCTATGGCGGGGAATCCTTGCTGCCGGCGGAGGAAAAGGGTATCGTTGAGAAAATTTTAGAGCGATTTACAAATTAGCAACACACTTTATTGTAGGGCGGGCTGACCGCATCCCGCCGTTCCCCAACGAACCAATGAGTGCAATGGGGATTATTGAGATACCGGTTTTCATTTTTACGGTATCCGTTGTTGTTGATACGGCGATTGTCGTTAGACGGCGGGGTGAGGGCACCCCGTCCTACGGAATAATGTTACATAATGCAATAATTGAGAAAGAGGAATTATACATGGAAGAAAGACTGCAGAAATTACTGGCGCAAGCAGGTTTGTGCTCCCGCCGTGAGGCGGAGCGTTGGATCGACGACGGCCGCGTAACGGTAAACGGCAAAAAGGCTTCGGTCGGTGACAAGGCCGATCCGCGCCGCGATAAAATTTTCGTGGACGGCAAGCCTATCGGCGGTGCCGAGGAAAAGGTGTACTTAATGCTGTACAAGCCGCGCGGCTATGTTACGACGATGAAGGACGAGCACGGCCGCAAGACGGTTGCCGATCTGGTACGCGGCTGCGGTGCGCGTGTCGTGCCGGTCGGCCGTCTGGACTACAACTCCGAGGGTCTGCTGCTGCTGACCAACGACGGCGATCTGCTCAACGCGCTGACCCATCCGCGCCACGAGGTGGAAAAGCACTATGAGGTGCGCGTGCGCGGCAATCTTGACAACATTTCCAAGCTGGCAGAGCCGATGGAGATTGACGGCTACAGCATCCGTCCGGCAACGGTTGTTACCATTGACCGTGACGAAATCAGCGCGAAGCTGCGCCTGACCATCCACGAGGGCCGCAACCGCCAGATTCGCAAAATGTGCGAGAAGTGCGGTCTGGAGGTTCGCCGCCTCAAGCGTGTGGCAATGGGTACGATGCCGCTCGATCCGCACCTCAAGAGCGGCGCATGGCGCGAGCTGACGAATGACGAGATTGCGTATCTGCAGGACATCGCTGCTGATGTGCAGGAGAACCTTTGATCTTCTAAGGAAATCCCTGTCTTTTTGCAATTTGCACCCATATGCTCTTGCATTTTTTTGCAGGTTCACTTACAATAGTATCGTGCAAATGCAGGAATGTATGCAGAGAATGCAATGCAGGAGAGAGTATAATGAATGACCTGATCACAAAAATTCAAAGCGAGCTGCCCGGCTTTTCCAAGGGTCAGAAGCAGATCGCGCGTTTTATCTTAGAGCACTACGACAAGGCTGCGTTCATGACCGCGAGCCGTCTGGGTGTGACTGTCGGCGTGAGTGAAAGCACGGTCGTGCGCTTTGCGACCGAGCTTGGCTATGACGGTTATCCGCATCTGCAGCGTGCCCTGCAGGAGATGATCCGCAACAAGCTGACCTCGGTGCAGCGCATGGAGGTTGCGGGCGACCGCATGGGCGGCCGCGATGTGCTGCAGACCGTGCTGCACGCGGATACGGACATGATCCGTGTAACGCTCGACGAGATCGACCGCGACGCCTTTCAGGGCGCGGTGGACGCGCTCATGGGCGCTAAGCGAATCTACATTCTCGGCGTGCGCTCCTCGAGCGCTTTAGCCAGCTTTCTGGGTTTTTACTTCAATCTTTTGTTTGAAAATGTGACGCTAATCTTTTGTTTGAAAATGTGACGCTTGTACATACGAACAGCGTCAGCGAGATTTTCGAGCAGGTGCTCCGTGTCGGACCGGGTGATGTGCTGTTCGGCATCAGTTTCCCGCGCTACTCCAAGCGCACGCTGAGTGCGATGAAGTACGCGCGCGACCGCGGTGCCCGCGTTATCGCACTGACCGATTCGCAGCTGTCGCCGCTGGCGCGTGTGGCCGATCATGTGCTGCTCGCACGCAGCGATATGGCGAGCTTTGTCGATTCGCTCGTGGCGCCCTTGTCGGTCATTAACGCACTGATCGTGGCTGTCGGCATGAGCCGCCGCGATGAGATTGAGCAGACATTTAACAAGCTGGAGCGCATCTGGGAAGAATACGACGTATATGAAAAACCGGAGGACGATATAAATTGAACATTATCGTAATCGGCGGCGGCGCAGCCGGTCTGATGGCGGCAGGCACTGCCGCGGAGCAGGGCGCGCAGGTGACGCTGCTGGAAACCAACGAAAAAGTTGGCCGCAAACTGTTTATCACGGGCAAGGGCCGCTGCAACGTGTGCAATAACTGCGATGTGCAGGAGGTTCTGCGCAACGTGCCGGTCAACCCGCGCTTTCTGTATTCCGCGCTCGGCGGATTCGGTCCGGCGGACGTGATGGACTTTTTCGAGAACCATGGCGTTGCCCTCAAGACTGAGCGCGGAAACCGCGTGTTCCCGCAGTCGGACAAGGCAGCCGACATCATTGACGCGCTGTTCCTGTGGGTGAAAAAGGCGGGTGTGACCATCGTACATACGACCGCAGACGAGCTGCTCATCGAGGACGGTGTGCTCACAGGCGTTCGTGCCGGGCACAAGACCTATAAGGCAGATCGCATTATCGTGGCGACCGGCGGCGCGTCCTATCCGCAGACCGGCTCGACCGGTGACGGCTACCGCTTTGCCAGGCAGGCGGGACACACGGTCGTGCCCGCAAATCCGTCGCTCGTGCCGTTGGTCGAGGACGGCGACACCTGTCAAAAGCTGATGGGTCTCAGCTTGCGCAACGTACAGCTGACTGTGTATGAAAACGAGAAGAAGCTCTACTCGGACTTTGGCGAAATGCTGTTCACGCACTTCGGTCTGTCCGGTCCGCTGGTGCTGTCCGCGAGTGCGCATATGCGTCATTTCGGCAGCAAAAAGTACCGTGTGGAGATTGATCTCAAGCCTGCGCTGGACGAAAAGACGCTCGACAAGCGTCTGCTCGCGGACTTTGACAAGCACAAGAACAGCGATTTTATCAACGCGCTCGGTGAGCTGCTCCCGAAGAAGCTGATTCCGGTGGTGATCGAAAAGAGCGGCATCGACCCGCGCGAGAAGGTCAATTCCATCACCAAGGCACAGCGTGCCGCGCTGCTGCGCGTACTCAAGGCGTTCCCGGTCGAGATTTCCGGCAAGCGTCCGATCGCCGAGGCGATTATCACCACGGGCGGCGTGTCCGTCCGCGAGGTCAGCCCGAAAACCATGGAGTCCAAAAAGCTGCCGCACCTGTATTTCGCAGGTGAGGTGCTCGATGTGGACGCCTACACGGGCGGCTTCAACCTGCAGATTGCGTGGTCCACGGGCCGTCTGGCGGGTCTGTCGGCTGCGGAGGAGGAATCATGATGAAGTACATTTCAGTTGCCATTGACGGCCCGTCCGGGGCCGGAAAATCCACCGTGGCACGCGCTGCCGCGGCAAAACTCGGCTATGTATATGTGGATACGGGTGCGATGTATCGTTCCATCGGTCTGGCGGTGTGCCGCAGGGGCATTGCCGGAGAGGATACGGCAGGCATTATCGCAACCCTGCCGGAGATTACCATTCAGCTGACCTATCAGGACGGCGCACAGCACGTTCTCCTGAACGGCGAGGATGTCTCCGAAGCCATCCGCACACCGGAGATTTCGTACTACGCGTCCAAGGTGTCCGCGGTGCCGGAAGTACGCCGGTTTCTGCTGGAAACCCAGCGCAATATGGCGAAAAACGGCAATATCCTGATGGACGGCCGCGACATCGGCACGGTCATCCTGCCGGATGCGCCGGTCAAGATTTTCCTGACCGCGTCTGCACAGTCCCGCGCGGAGCGCCGCTATAAAGAGCTGATTGAGAAGGGTCAGCAGGTGACGATGGACGGCATCCTGCACGATATCAACGAGCGCGACAGGCAGGACATGACGAGAGCCGTTGCGCCGCTCAAACAGGCGGACGATGCGGTTCTGCTGGATACGAGCAGCCTGACGCTCGAGGAAAGCATAGCGGCCGTTCTGTGTATTATTCGTGAAAAAACGGAGGAAAAGGCATGAAATTCAAGTACCACCGCTGGTTCCAGGCTCTGGTTGTGCCGCTGGTAGCGCTGGCGTTCCATATTTTCTTTGGCTACCGCGTGATCGGACGCGAAAACATCCCGGAGGGCGGCTGCGTTGTCTGTCCGAACCATGTGCAGCTGTCCGACCCGCCGTTTGCGGCGGTCGCACTCGGCGGCAAGACGCCGCTGCGCCTGATGGCGAAAAAAGAGCTGTTCCGGAAGAAGATATTCGCGTGGCTGATCGCGGCGCTCGGCGCCTTTCCGATCGACCGTGAGGGCGCGGACATCACCGCCATCAAGACCGCGCTCGGCTCGGTTCGTGCCGGTCAGAAGCTCATCATCTTCCCGCAGGGCACACGCCACGCCGCCGAGGGCGAAACCAAGAAAGGTGCGGCCATGCTGGCGGTCAAGACCCGGGCGCCGATCCTGCCGATGTATATCACCGAGGGCAAGCGTTTCCGCTGCAGAGCCACAGTCGTGATCGGCAAGCCGTTCACGCCGGATCCGAAGCAGAAGGACTACGGCCTGATCGCGGATGATATCCTGCGCCGCATCTACGAGCTGAAGGAGCAGGTATGAGCGTAACGGTAGCCAAAACCGCCGGATTCTGCTTCGGCGTACGCCGTGCAGTGGACCTCGCCGAGCAGCAGGCGAAAAAAAACGGAAAAATTTATGCCTATGGTGAAATCATTCACAACATGCACGAAATTGAGCGTCTGGAGAAGCTCGGTGTGTACACCGCGCATGCGCTTGAGGACATTCCGGACGGTGCCGGCGTGCTCATTCGGGCGCACGGTGTACCACGGAATGTATACACGCTGCTTCAAGCAAAAAAGTGCGAAATCTTTGATGCAACCTGCCCTTTTGTGCGGAAAATACACAAAATAGCGGACAAAGAGAGCGCGGACGGACGGCTGATCGTCATTCTCGGAAGCGCCGGACATCCGGAGGTTGTGGGCATTCAGGGCTGGTGCGGCGAGTCGGTCGTGCTCGAGGGCGAGGAGCAGGCGAGAGCCTTCTCGGAACGGCTTGAAATGGAAGATAAACCCATTTCCCTGGTCGCACAGACCACCGTCAACCGGTCAATTTGGAATATTTCCGTAGGACTTATAAAAAAAAGGTGTACAAACCTCAAAATTTTTGATACAATATGTAAAGCGACGGATGAGCGCCAGTCGGAGGCTCGTCTGCTTGCCGGTGTATCGGATCAAATGATCGTGATCGGAGATAAGAAAAGCTCCAACACCAAACGGCTGTATGAGATCAGCCGGTCGCTGTGCTCGGATGTGCGCTACATCGAAGACGCGGCAGAGCTTACTACGCAGGAGCTCGGGCAGCACCAGCACATCGGGATCACGGCGGGAGCATCCACACCGGCATGGATAATTAAGGAGGTCAGTAACATGATGAGCGAAGAAACCAAGATTGAAACTGGTGAGGACTTTGCAGCAATGCTGGAGGAGTCCTTCAAGACTTTAAATAATGGAGAAAAGGTAACCGGCACCGTTGTAGGTATTTCCAATAACGACGTACAGGTAGATCTGGGCGTTAAGCACACTGCGTATATCCCGCTGGGTGAGCTGTCTGACGACCCGAACTACGACGTAGCTGCCAACATCCACGTTGGCGACGAGATCGAGGCTGTTGTTGTTCGCGTAAACGACGGCGAGGGCACCATCACTCTGTCCAAGAAGCGCGTTGATCAGCTGAAGGGCTGGGAGACCGTTGAGAAGGCTTACGAGGAGCACACCCCGGTTGAGGGCACCATCGTTGAGGAGAACCGCGGCGGCGTTGTAGCAACTGCATTTGGCGTACGCGTATTCATCCCGGCATCCCAGACCGGTGTACCGAAGGATCAGCCGATGAGCCAGCTGGTTAAGACCAAGCAGTCCTTCTATATCACCGAGATCAACCGTCAGCGCAAGCGCGTTGTTGGTTCTATCCGTCAGATCCAGCAGGAGGCTCGCAAGGCTGCTGCTGAGCAGATCTGGAACACCATCGAGATCGGCAACGAGTACGACGGCACCGTTAAGTCCCTGACTTCCTACGGCGCATTCGTAGACATCGGCGGCGTGGATGGCATGGTTCACATCTCCGAGCTGTCCTGGGGCCGCATCAAGCACCCGTCCGAGGTCGTTTCTGTTGGCGACAAGGTAAAGGTATTCGTTATCGGTCTGGATAAGGAAAACAAGAAAATCTCCCTCGGCTACAAGCGCGAGGAGGACAATCCGTGGAACGTATTCAAGTCCAAGTACGACATCGGCTCTGTTGCTGAGGTTAAGATCCTCAAGTTCATGCCGTTCGGCGCATTCGCTGAGATCGTACCGGGCGTTGACGGCCTGATCCACATTTCTCAGATCGCTGATCACCGCATCGCAAAGCCGGAGGACGAGCTGGAGGTTGGCCAGGTTGTCGAGGCTAAGATCATCGACATCAACGACGAGAAGAAGAAGGTATCTCTGTCCATCCGTGCTCTGCTCGAGGACGGCGAGGATTACGAGGACTAATTCCTCATTTAGCTGTTAAGCGCAAAGAAGCACCTGATTTATCGGGTGCTTCTTTTTTGTTAATTGGTGATTGCGAATTGGCAATTAGTAGTTAGCAATTAACGTGACGGTTAAGCGGTTATGTAAAATAACCGTCCTAATGTGTCCTAATCTGTTAAAAGGGGAATATATATTGGCAGATAATAATAGTAAAACAGTTTAGGACGGTTTAGGACAGTTTTTAATAGAGAAATATATTGTAACGCTTTACCGCAGGGTGCGACAAGGTGATTATACAAACGTATGCCGCATACGCTGAATGGGGTGGTATTATGCGGCGCAGACGAAAAAACGGCAGGAGACTGGCACTTGTCATACTGATACTGATAGTAGCGGTTGGTCTTGGCTTGCTGACCATACGCTTTCAGCGCATTTTCATGGAGTACGCCGTCAACGTCTGCGAGGACAGCGCCATCAAGGAGATCAACACCTTGATGGAGGACGAGGTTTTCTCCCATCCGGACGAATTTGCCGACCTTGTGGTGCTTGAGCGCGACAGCGACAACCACATCACGGCCTTGCGTACGGATATTATCGCAGTCGGAAAGGTGAAGGCGCGTATCGTCAACGGTCTGTTTGACCGGCTGGATTATCTGGAGGAAACGCAGACCGAGGTGCCGCTCGGCACGGTATTCGCGCCCAGTTTGTTTACCGGAATGGGCCCGAGGGTGAAGGTCGGTCTTGCGGGTCTTGCGCAGATGGAGGCGCAGTTCGTCAGCGCGTTCACCTCGGCGGGCATCAACCAGACGCGCCACCGGATTCTCATCGAGGTACACGCCGGCTTCCGCATTCTCACGCCGTTTGGCGGAGAAGACCGGGAAATCGTCTCGACATACCCGGTCACGGACACGGTTATCGTCGGCACGGTGCCCGAACGGTACACCTATATCGGCGGCTCCGGCTCTGATCTGCTCGGCGAAATCCGCGATTACGAGGAAAATTCGGATATTTCTCACGAAATCGGAAAATAATACTTCAAAAACTGCTCGTCATTTGGTATACTTAATCTGTGTGAGTATTTGCTCACACCAAAGGAGTTTTATTATGGACGTGCGTGAGCAGATTACCGCTCTGCGGGAGCAGCTGCGGTATCACAACGAAAAATACTATAACGAGGACGCGCCCGAGATCACCGACTATGAGTACGACATGCTGCAGCGTCAGCTTCGCACGCTCGAGGCTGAGCATCCGGAGATGGCGGACGCGAACTCTCCGACCCAGCGGGTCGGCGGTACGGCGAGCAGCCGGTTTGCCAAGGTGACGCACGCCTACCCGCTTGAAAGTCTGCAGGATGTTTTCTCGTTTGACGAGCTGGGCGAGTTCTATTCCCGTGTGGAGAATGCCGTCGGACAGGCGGAGTACGTTGTCGAGTACAAGATCGACGGCCTTTCGGTTGCGCTCGAATATGTGGACGGCGTGTTCGTCCGCGGTGCGACACGTGGTGACGGTCAGGTGGGCGAGGACGTAACCAAGAACCTCAAAACCATCAAGGACATCCCGAAAAAGCTGGAGAACGCGCCGCCGCATTTGATCGTGCGTGGTGAGGTCCACATGAAAAAGTCCGTGTTCGATGCCCTCAACGCCGAACTGGAGCTGCACGACAAGCCGCTCCTTGCCAATCCGCGCAACGCGGCGGCGGGTTCTCTGCGGCAGAAGGACAGCAAAATTACGCGGGAAAGAAAGCTGTCCATCTTCTGCTTCAACATTCAGAACAGCGACGAGCTGCCGATGGAAAGCCATGTGCAGGCGCTCGATTACCTCAAGAGCCTTGGTTTTCCGACAAGCCCGCGCTATCCGGTCTACACCGACCCGCGGGACGTGCAGCGCGAGATCGAGAACATGGGCGAGACCCGCGGTGAACTGGATTTCGACATTGACGGTGCTGTTGTCAAGGTCAATTCCTTCGCGCAGCGCGAAACGCTCGGTTCGACCGCGAAATTCCCTCGGTGGGCGGCGGCGTACAAGTACCCGCCTGAGGTCAAGCAGACGCTTCTCAAGGATATCGTCATCACGGTGGGACGCACCGGTGTGCTGACGCCGAATGCCGTGCTCGAGCCGGTACGGCTTGCGGGCACCTCGGTGTCCCGTGCAACGCTGCACAACCGCGATTTTATCCGTCAGCTCGATGCCCGCGTGGGCGACATTGTTTCCGTCCGAAAAGCCGGAGAAATCATTCCGGAGATCATCGGCGTGGAAAAGGACCGGCGTCCGCTGGATTCGGTTCCGTACGAGTTCCCGAAGGTCTGTCCGGTGTGCGGTGCGCCGGTGTACGACGATGAGGACGAGGCGGCTATCCGCTGCACGAGCGCGTCCTGTCCGGCACAGCTGCTGCGCAACCTGATGCACTTTGCGTCGCGTGACGCGATGGACATCGACGGCTGCGGCGAGGGCAACCTGCAAAAGCTGATCGACGCCGGACTGGTCAAGTCGGCGGCTGACCTGTACGACCTGACGGTCGAGCAGCTGCTGCCGCTCGGCAAAAAGGTGGACGTCTGGGCGAACAATCTTGTCCGCTCGATTGAAGCGAGCAAGACCCGCGACCTGTCGCGGCTGCTGTTCGCGTTCGGCATCCGGCATGTCGGACAGAAGGCGGGCCGCATCCTGAGCGACCACTTCGGCTCGCTCGATGCACTGCTTGCCGCACCGGTAGAGGAAATGACCGAGATCCGCGACATCGGACAGACCACCGCGGAGAGCATCGCCGCATGGCGGGAGCTGCCGCAGTCGCATACGCTCATCGAGAAGCTGCGCGCGCACGGCGTCAACTTCATCGGTGAAAAGACCGCAAAGAGCGACCTGCTCGCCGGAAAGACCATTGTGGCAACCGGCAGCCTGACGCTCTATACCCGCAAGGAGATCAACGATCTGATCGAGTCTCTCGGCGGCAAAGCGGCCGGTTCGGTCTCGAAAAAGACCAGCTACGTTGTCGCAGGCGAGAATGCCGGCAGCAAGCTGCAGAAGGCGGCGGAGCTGGGTGTTCCGGTGCTGACCGAGGAAGAGTTTAAGACGATGATTGAAGAAGGCAGCGGAAACGCTTAAATAAGATATGCCGTAGGGCACCCCGTCCTACGATAGATCATAAAATTCGTATCATAGATTTAAGATAAATAATTAGGAGGCAAACGACATGGCAATTTCCAGAAAAGAAATTGAGCACATCGCGTCCCTGGCACGTCTGGATTCGACCGGCGGCATTTTCGACCGTCTGGCCGATGACATGCAGGGTATCGTCGCAATGGTGGACAAGCTGGCTGAGCTTGATCTGGGCGATATTACCGATGTTATCAACACCGAGCGCAAGAATGCGTTCCACGAGGACGAAGTGATTCAGGAATTCACGCCGGATGAGCTGATCGAGCCGAATGCACCGGACTTCCAGTGCGGCGGCGTAGCAGTTCCGCGTGTTGTCGAGTAAGGAGGGGACAGAATTATGGCACTTTACGAAAAAACTGCGTCCGAGCTGTCCGAGCTGCTCGGCAAAAAGGAAATCTCCGCAGTAGAGCTGGCAAAGGACGTTTTTGCCCGCACCAAGGCGGTAGAGGATAAGGTTCAGGGCTACGTTACCGTAGCCGAGGAATCCGCGCTGGCACAGGCAGAAGCGGTTGACAAGAAGCGCGCGAGCGGCGATACGCTGTCCGCGCTGGCCGGTATCCCGATCGCCATTAAGGACAACATCTGCACCAAGGGCACGCTGACCACCTGCGCGTCCAAGATGCTGGGCAATTTCAAGCCGCCGTATAATGCAACCGTTATGGAGAAGCTGATTGCTTCCGATGCGGTCATCACCGGCAAGGCCAACATGGACGAGTTCGCAATGGGCTCCTCCTGCGAGAATTCCGCGATGCACCCGACCCACAACCCGCATGGTCTCGACCGCGTACCGGGCGGCTCGTCCGGCGGCTCCGCTGCTGTTGTTGCAGCAGGCGAGGCTCCGCTGGCGCTCGGCTCGGATACCGGCGGCTCTATCCGTCAGCCGGCGTCCTTCTGCGGCGTTGTCGGCATGAAGCCGACCTACGGTGCGGTTTCCCGTTACGGTCTGATTGCATTCGCGTCTTCTCTCGACCAGATCGGCCCGTTCGGCCGCTCCATCGAGGACGCAGCCATGCTGCTCGATGCGGTTACCGGTCACGATCCGCTGCACGATTCCACCTCTGTCAAGACCCCGTTTGAAGGCTCGCTGCGCGCCAACCTGAACGCTGACGTCAAGGGTCTCAAGATCGGTCTGCCGAAGGAGTATTTCGGCGAGGGCATCTCGGATGCCGTTCGCAAGAACGTTATGGCGGCTGCAGAGGCGTACAAGGCACTCGGCGCAGAGGTATTCGAGATCTCTCTGCCGCTCGTTGAGTATGCACTGCCGATCTACTACATCCTCTCTTCTGCAGAGGCTTCCTCCAACCTTGCCCGTTTCGATGGCGTAAAGTACGGCTACCGTACCCCGAATGCAGGCGATGACATCATCGAGCTGTACACCAAGAGCCGTTCCGAGGGCTTCGGCGCCGAGGTTCAGCGTCGCATCATGCTGGGCACCTACGTTCTGTCCTCCGGCTACTACGATGCATACTACAAGAAGGCTCGTGCCGCACAGCGCAAGATCCGCGAGGAGTTTGCAAACGCATTCGAGAAGTGCGACGTCATCCTGACGCCGGTTGCGCCGACCACCGCTTACGAGATCGGCTCCAAGACCACCAATCCGCTCGAGATGTACGCAGGCGATATCTGCACGGTTTCCGTCAATATCGCCGGTCTGCCGGGTCTGGTTCAGCCGTGCGGTTTTGATGAGAACCACATGCCGGTCGGCATGCAGCTCATCGGTCCGCGCTTCGGCGAGCAGACGCTGCTGAACGCCGGTCTGGCCTTTGAGCAGGCGTCCGGTCTCAAGAACATCATCGCTGCACTGTAAGGGAGGAAGACAAACATGAAATACGAAGCTGTCATCGGTCTGGAAGTGCATGCGGAGCTGTCCACCAAGAGCAAGATCTACTGCTCGTGCTCCACTGGCTTCGGCGCACCGATCAACACCCACACCTGCCCGGTCTGCACCGGTATGCCGGGCGCACTGCCGGTACTCAACAAGCAGGTTGTACACTACGCCGCAAAGATGGGCAAGGCTACCGGCTGCACCATCAATCAGCTGTGCAAGGCTGACCGTAAGAACTATTTTTACCCCGATCTGCCGAAGGCATATCAGATCTCTCAGTTTGATGTGCCGATCTGCGAGAACGGCGAGGTATTCTTCTATGTGGACGGCGTGAAGCACTCCTGCCGTCTCGAGCGCATCCACTTCGAGGAGGATGCGGGCAAGCTGCTGCATGACGAGATCGACGGCACCATCGTTGACTTCAACCGCTGCGGCGTACCGCTGATCGAGATGGTAACCCGTCCCGACCTGCATTCCTCTGCCGAGGCGAAGGAATTCCTTGAAATGATCAAGACCACCCTGTCCTACCTCGACATCTGCGACTGCAAGATGGAGGAAGGCTCCATCCGCTGCGACGTAAACGTTTCCATCCGTCCGGAAGGCTCCACCGAGCTGGGCACCCGTGTCGAGATGAAGAACATCAACACCTTCTCCGGTGCGGTCCGCGCGATCGACTACGAGATTGCACGCCAGATCGAGGTTGTAGAAAACGGCGGCGAAATCCAGCAGGAGACCCGCCGCTGGGATGACGTAAAGCTGAAGAACACGGTAATGCGTACCAAGGAAGATGCGCAGGACTATCGTTACTTCCCGGATCCGGACCTGATCGCCGTAGAGATCTCCGACGAGTGGCTGCACCAGATCGAGAGCGAGGTTCCGGAGCTGCCGATCACCCGTTACGAGCGTTACCTCAACGAGTACGGCATGACTGCCATGGAGGCGCGTCTGCTGTCTGACAGCTTTGAGAAGGCCGAGCTGCTCGACGCTGCCGCAAAGCAGGTTAAGCCCAAGGCTGCCGCAAACTGGATCCTGTCCGATATCTCCAAGTACCTGAACGACAAGGGCGTAAGCCTCCGCGAGACCAAGATGACCGCAGACAAGCTGGTTGCTCTGGTTAAGCTGATCGAGGCCGGCACCATCTCCGGCAACGCAGGCAAGAAGGTTCTGCCGAGCATGTTCGAGACCGACGAGACCGTTGAGGCTATCGTTGACCGCATGGGTCTCAAGCAGGTATCCGACGAGGGCGCTATCCTCGCCATCGTACAGGACGTTATCGCCAAGAACGAAAAGGCTGTTGCCGACTTCAAGGCAGGCAAGAATGTTACCGGCTTCCTCGTAGGCCAGTGCATGAAGGCTTCCAAGGGTCAGGGCAACCCGCAGATCATCAACAAGCTGATCGCATCCGAGCTGGCAAAGCTGTAATTCAGCTTAAAACCGAATTGATACAAAAGGATACAGAACGGTACTGTTCTGTATCCTTTTTTGTGCTTTTTGGGGAGAAAATTGTCGGAGAGAGCGGTTGTGTTGGGGAAAATGTTGTAAATCGACAGATATAGGAGCTATTATGTATAAATGGATATGTAGGTATCGACTGGATGAAAAAACAGAAAAGAGTAAAAATGAAATTTGACAGGTGAAGGAATGCACATAACGGATTGGCTGGAAATGCTGGGTGAGCACTTTCCGCTGGTGGTGACCGGCTGTGCTGAGGCACTGCTGGCGGTTGTGCTCCTGTGTGCTGCGCTGCGGAACCGCGGGCAGTGTGCGGATAAGAAAAGGAGCGCACTTCGGCGGGCAGATGAGATTCTGCTGTACAACATGGATCGACAGAGCAATGACGTATGCCTTATCATGCGTCAGTACGATCTGCTGCCGCTCTGTGCGGCAGGCGATATGCAGAGCCTGCTCGGTGTGACGTTCGAGCAGCTCCGGCAGGATGTTATGCTGCTTGCGGACGCGCTGGAGGACGGGCAGAACGGCGTTTCTGTCTGGAAGAAATACCGTGCGTGGGACGGAGCGCAGCCGTTCGAGACCGTCCTTCGGACAAAGAACGGCGAATGGGTGCAGCTGAATGTGACCCGCGGTGAGGACGATGGATATGATCTGTTCTGCTTCAGCCGCACGACCGGGCTGTGCGGGCGGATGGAACAGTACGAGGAGCGCCTTGCCAAGATCGAGGAGGAGAGCCGGTCCAAGACGACCTTCCTGTCGCGCATGTCACACGAGATCCGTACCCCAATGAACGGCATAATCGGCATGCTGACGCTCGCGGAGAACCACCTCGAGGCGAATGCACCGGCGATGCAGTATCTGACCAAGGTGGATGAGCTGTCCGATCACATGCTCGCGCTCATCAACGACATTCTGGATATGTCGCGTATCGAGGCGGGCAAGGTCGAACTGGAAAACAAGGTGTTCAGCCTGCGGGAGCTGGGTGACCGCCTGTACGATATGTTTGCGAAAAACCTTGACAGCCGCGGCATTCGCTACGAGGTCAACTTTGACGGTGTGGCCGTGGATTACGTCCTTGGCGATGAGCTGCGCATCAGCCAGATTATCATCAATTTTCTGTCCAATGCGGTCAAATTTACGAGCGAGGGTGAAATTATTGTCACCTTCCGGCAGATGATGCTGCGGAACGGCGTGGCGGATATGATGATCCGCGTACACGATACCGGCATCGGTATGCAGCCGGCGTTTATCAGCCGTATTTTCCGTCCGTTCGAGCAGGAGACCGTGGGGACCTCTCGGAAATACGGCGGCACCGGTCTCGGCATGGCCATCACTGACCAGCTTGTCAAGCTGATGGGCGGTGAGATCGTGGTGGAGAGCCAGCCGGGCAGAGGCTCGGATTTCTCGGTGTATCTGCATCTGCCGGTTGCTGAAAAGCCTGCGGAACCGGCGGCAGAGCCGTCTCGCGCATCCGCGGAGGAGAACGCGGATGCGTTCCGCGGCAGGCGCATCCTGCTTGTCGAGGACAACGAGATCAACGCGATGATCATGGTCGAGGTGCTGCAGGAGATGGGCGCCGAGATCGAGAAGGCCGAAAACGGACAGATCGCGGTGGATATGTTCGCAGATCATCCGGAAAACTACTACGATTTTATTCTGATGGACGTGCAGATGCCGGTAATGGACGGCCGCACGGCGGCCCGCACCATTCGTGCGATGGAGCGTCCGGATGCGAAGAGCATCCTGATTTTTGCGCTGTCGGCAGATGCGTTTGTCGAGGACGAGCGCTTGTCCGTCGAGAGCGGCATGAACGGTCATTACGCAAAACCGGTCGATTTTCAGGCACTGCAGCGTAATATCGGCAAATTTCTGCAGAGAAGAGAAAGGAGGAGCTGATGGGAAAGCTGGATAAGATTCTGCTGTCGCGGGCAATACTGACCAAAACCGTACTCGGTGCGGCAGCCGCCGCAGCGCTGACAACGGGCACGGTTCTGGGCGTTTCGTCGTACCGCTCGGGCAATCATTTTCACCCCTCGGACACGGAGCGCGGCTTCAATGCCAATCAGGTGCATTTTGATGACGATCAGGACGTAAAGGGCAGCGACAGCACGGCAGAAAAGGACGACAGCGAGCTTTGGGAGCGGGACAGCGGCGCGGACGATACCAGCGGCCCGCAGAACGACAGCAGTGCGGATTTCATGTTCCAGCGCGAGCGCATGCAGGAGAATTTCTCCGACCCGCTCTCGGTTGCCGGCGGCACGGCAGATACGAGCGTGGCGGCGAGCAGCTCCGGCGATATCGTATATAACGTGACGAATGACCGCGGCAGCGCGGATGTCATCATCGGCGGCAGACCGGGCGGCACGACTGCCGTTGTGCCCGGAAACGGCGGCGCCGGCACAGGAGAAAATCCGGGCGGCAATAGCGGCGCGGCAAATCCGGCAAAGCCTGATACGCCGAATACCCCGGGAGAGCCGTCCGCGCCGGGCAATAATAAGCCGAGCAAGCCGGGCGGCGGCAGTTCGGACAATACGAATGGCGGCGGCACGGCTGCCCCGCCATCAGGACAGGGCGGCTCCATTGCGGATACCATGCGGGAGCCGGATTCCGGAAAGACCAGCGTAGGCATCTTCGGCGAGCACGATCCGATCAGTAAGCCGTATTATGAAGGGAATGTGAATGACAACACAGTAAAGGAGGTTGTTATTCGGCAGCCGCAGAATAGTTCGGGAGAGGCAGACCCGTCTGCGCTGTACGCCGGTCAGAAAAACATCACTGCCCGCAAGATTTACAATGCATTGGAAACCTATGTAAATGACCACAACGGCAACATTTACTACTGGAGCAACCTGAAGGGTGCAGACAACAGCGATTTGCATTTCGGCGTGTTCGTCCGTATCAACGGTATCTGGATCGGCGATACCTTCTTCAGCTTCTTTAATGAGGCAACCGGAGAATATGATAAGACTCTGGATGAGATTCCGAGCGATGTGACCGAGATCAAAATCAGTGCGTCTTACCGCTTCAGTGCAGAAAGTGCGTGGAGGGACTACTCGGATGTTACCTACACGCTGGAGCGAAACCGTATCTTCATCCTCAACCGCAGGCTGACGGAAAACGATAAAAACGGTCAGTTCAGCAGTGATATCCTGCTCAATCCATATAAGGATACCAGCTTTGATCCGGATGATGAGAGCAAGGTAATCGACCTGTACAGCTATCAGAGAGATCTGCTGGGAGAGGAACGTCTGTCCGCGTTATTCCCCGGCTGGCTGGAGGACGGCAAGCTGATTCCGTGGATGTATCATCCGGCGGCGGGCCGTCGTGTTATCGAGCCTGCGGATATGGTCCCGTTGGAGGATAACTATATAGTGCAGGTCAAAATCCGTTGGTATGACATGGATACCGGCGCGGTAACCCGTTCGCAGGGCGATGCCGCAGACGGTCCTGCAGCGGATTCTTGGGACGAGACCGAATCGGATCTGCCGGTCAGCGCACCGCAGTTTTCAATCACCCAGAAATTCATCTACATGCAGACACTTACCGGCTATGAGGGCGATCCCGGCAGTGTGCTCGAGGTACCGAAGTATGTGCAGGCGGTGGATATGGGCACGGAAAACACCCTGCATGAGGTTGATTACATCAAAATCCCGGATACGGTGCGGTATGTCAACACGAAAAGCTACAGCGAACAGACGGAAGGCACACAGACAGCCGTAAAGGGCATCAAGGTCAAGAAGGGCTATATTGTGGATGCGGGCAGCACAGCGTATGCCGCAACCGCGGACGGAATTCTTACCAATGCGGACGGCAGTGCATACCTCGGCATTCCGTATGATATGACCGAGCTGACCGTTCCGAAAAATGTAGAGAAGGTGACGCTGCCGAACGCAACACAGGTGACCAGACTGGTCCTGCAGGCGAAAGCTGCCTGCGACCTGCCGAAAATCGACTTTGGCGGTATGGACAGCGGCGTTATTATTGTGGAGCCGGACGTATTTCGTGCTTTCGTGAGCAGTAACGAAACTGCGCTGGAGGGCATGCGTGTGAACGTTGCATCCTCGGACGGCAGTTGGGAATCACACGATGGTGCTTATCTGGAGAAGGACGCCGAGGGGAACAAAACGCTCACCCATGTGCGGGCACAGACCAGATATTATACGCTGCCGAGCGGCGTCAATGTCATCGGTCCGAACGCGTTTGCGGACGCGGAAAAGGTTGAAACTATCATTCTGCCCGAGGGCGAGGACGGGATTGCAATCGGCCCGGACAGTTTCCGAAGCAGCAATGTGGATACCATCCTGTGCGGCGGGAAGGCGCAGGCAGAGAACGTGCAGGCGCAGCTTGACGCGGCAGGCATTACGGATGTCCGCGCAATCGTCCTGCAGACCAACAGCCGGGGCGAGACCTACTACACAGACGAGCGCAGCGCGGAGGTTGTGCTGATGGCCGGTGACCCGGCTAAGACCGAGTTTGACGGCACGATTCAGGATGCGGACGGCAATACGCTGTCGGTGACCACACTGGCAGACGGTGCGTTTGCAGGCAGTCAGAAGCTGCAGTGGGCGCTTCTGCCGGGATCGCTGACAAATATCGGTGCACAGGCGTTTTACGGCTGCTCCAATCTGGAGGGCATCATGATTGATGCGAACGGAGAGGTGTCTGTCGGCGATGCGGCGTTTGATAACTGTACCTCGCTGAACTTTATCGCGTCTAACGCGCCGTCCATCAATATGGGCGAGTATTCGGTCAGCACGGGAGCACAGGCAACGGTGATGTATTCCCCGACCGGGGGAATCGGCTACGGTGAGGACTGGACGTATTTCATTGAGGAATCCGGTGTGCAGCGCTACGATGTTGTAGATATCGGCAGCACGAAAATGCTGTATGGCGCGAGCGATGGCAAGGACTGGCTCGGTCTGCGTGCCGGCAGGCACACCGAAGGGGAGCTTGCCTTGCCGGAGGGGACGATAGAGCTGTTCGATAAGGCGTTTTACGGCGCCGAGGGCTCGTTTACCATCAACTGGGATAAACTGCCGGACCTGCAGTATATTGATGATTATGTGTTTGCCGATTCCGGTCTGGAGGGTGAGGTCGTTACAGCCGTCAGCGAGGTCGGTGAGGCGGCATTCCAGAGCACAAATATCACGAAGTTGGAGTTGAACGGCTATATACAGCGTCTGGATATGAACTCGTTCGTGGATTGCAAGAGCCTGACCGGTGTTTCCATTACACGGGGCTTTGAAAATAACAGCAGCATATACACCGGTCTGTTCAGTGCATGCAGTGCGCTGGAGGATATCACGATTGCTGATTTCGGCAATGTGCCGCAGCTTTTGACATTCAGTGCATCCTCCGCGTTTACCTTTAACTATGAATGGACGTGGCAGGATACGCTGCAGCGGGTTCACATCAGATCCGACTGGGAGACCGGAGACGATATTGCACCGTCTTATGTAAAGAAATGGCGCTATTCGCTGCTCGGCAGCATGGACACACCGAATGCGACCGGCTACATGAATCTGTGGGATAACACCATGCTGGACCTGATGTTCAATGGAACATGGGAGGATCTGTATGCAGAAACCGATGCGGCAGTTAAACAGAAACTCGTGGATGTGGAGAACGATATCCGCACCATGCTTGGCGCAGAAACGAAGGTAGAGGAACCCTCGGAGTTCTATCCGTATCGTGTACGGGGAGATTATATTACGCTGATCGGTGCGCCGTCCGACAAGACCACGATTGATCTGGATAGTGAAACACTGGGACTGCTGGATGGCTGGTGCCTGGATTATATCGGTGAGGGAGCCTTCTCCAATACCAAAAACCTGGAATATCTCGTCCTGGAAAGCGGTCTGGCCGGCATTGAGCAGGATGCGTTCCGAGGGGTGGAGAGCGATACGCTGACCATGACCTTCATGGATGGCAATCCGCCGGAGCTGCTGAATTTTACACCGGGTGAGGGATATTCCTTCGGTATTGATGAAAGCAGGATCAAAATCTACATTCTTGCCTGGGGAGATGAGGAGGCTTATCTTCGTTTCATTGAAAAATGGATCTACCCGATGGCGGGGTATGAAAACTATGCGGAAATGTATGCAGCTGTCGCTGCAGGCATGCCGAATGCAGCTGAGGAGGAAATCCATGCCAAAATGGAGGAAATCCTGCTGCCGGTCGAGAATCGTATCCGCAGAATGCTGTGGCATCGTGAGTGGATTCCGGGCGCATCGGAATTTGAAGAGGGCACCACTGTAGATACTCACTATCCGGAAGTGGACAAGCTCAGCTTTGAGCTTGCGCCGAAAAAGCAGGAGCCGGAAATGGTTGAGCCGGATGATCAGAACAGGAATCCGGAGGGGGATGATGATCTGACGCCGGTTCCGGAGCCGAATCCCGGCACGGACACTGACACCTCAAACGGCAATACCAGCGAACCGCCGACCATCGACGACGATGCGGCAAACGAGCCGGCCGGTGACAGCACCGGCAAGGACACCGGCTCTGCCGACACCTCGGCGGACGATGCGACGGTTCTGCCAATGCCGGACGGCAAGCACGAGATCGTCATTCCGTCCGAACCGTCGGACAGCACTTCCACAGAAGATGAAGGAGAAACAGAATGATTGTTGAACAATCCAAGCAGATCATTGCCGAGGTCAATAAGGCGTTCATCGGCAGAAAAGATATTGTCGAGAAGATCCTGATGACCATTTATGCCGGAGGCCATGTGCTGCTGGAGGACTGTCCCGGTGTGGGCAAGACCACGCTCGCCGTGGCGTTTTCCCGCGCGCTGGGACTGAGCAACAAGCGCGTTCAGTTTACGCCGGATACGCTGCCGTCCGACATCACCGGCTTTACGATGTACAGCCGCGAGACCGGCAGGTTCGAGTACCGCGAGGGCGCGGCGAACTGTCAGCTGCTGCTGGCCGACGAGATCAACCGTACCTCACCGAAAACGCAGTCCGCGCTGCTTGAGGTCATGGAGGAGCACACCATCACGGTGGACGGTGAAACGCACGCGCTGCCCGCGCCGTTTATCTGCATTGCGACCCAGAACCCGCTGGGTTCTGCCGGTACGCAGCCGCTGCCGCAGAGCCAGATCGACCGTTTCATGGTCAGCCTGTCCATCGGCTACCCGACACTCGAAAACCAGATGAAGATCATCAACGCGCAGCGGTACAGCAATCCGCTGGAGGAGATCCGCGCGGTGACTAACGCGCAGAATCTGCTTGAGGTGCAGAACTACCTGACCTCGGTGCGCATGACCGACGGCGTGCTGGCGTATGCCATCCGTCTGTGCGAGCAGACCCGCAGCCATCCGCTGGTGGAGCTGGGCATCTCTCCGCGCGGCGTGTCCGCACTGGTCAGGATGGCGCGCGCAGGCGCGATTTTGCGCGAGCGCAACTACGTTGTGCCCGAGGATGTGCAGAACGTGTTCGTTGATGTATGTGCACACCGTCTGGCGCTGCGCCCGCAGGCGCGCGTGGAGGGCGTTGCCGCAAAGCAGGTGCTGGAGGAGATCATGGCGAAGATCAAGCCCGCGCACACAGAGGAGTGAGGCGCTATGTGGAAAAACCGGCTGGCGTTCGCGCTGCTGTATGCGGCGCTGCTCGTGCTGCTGATCCTGTTCAGCAAGCCGTTTCTGCTGGCGGCGCTCATCGTTCTGGTGGTATTGGCGGTGCTGATGGCGCTGCTCACCCGCAGGGATGCGCGGCTGCTGCGCACCTCTGTGCGCGTTAAATCCGGCGGGCGGGAAGGCGAAACCGTGCCGATGACGTTCACGTTTGCGCCGAAAAGGCGGCTGCTGGCGGCACAGAGCATTCTGGTCGCGGTGGAATCCCGCAACGATATGTTCGGCGTGAGCGTGCATAAATATCTGGTGTTCGATCTGGCGGACGATCAGCAGGAGTATACCATCGGTGTGCCGCTCGTCTGGTGCGGCAAGGTCACGTTCCGCTGCATTTCGGTGCAGGTGCGGGATATGTTCGGGCTGTTCAGCAGCAAGGCAAAGCCGTTCTCCGAAATCTGCACGGTGGTCTACCCGCATCATGTGCGCGTTTTAACCGAGCTGTCGAGCGCAACGATCGGCGCAACGCGCAATGACGGCGTTATGCAGAACCGTAAGGGCAGCGATGCAAGCGAAATATTCGACATTCGCGACTATGTCCCGGGTGATGATATACGAACCATCCACTGGAAGCTGTCCGGCAAGACGGATGAGCTGATCGTTCGTCAGGCGAGCGCCCCTTCTCATTACAATATCGCGCTGCTGCCGGATTTCGGCCGCAGCCATCTGGCCGGACCGGAGGCACAGCAGGAGCTGAATGCGGCTGTCGCCATTGCATCGTCCGTTGCCGAGCGGCTGATTCGCCGCGGCGTGCCGTTCTGCACCGTTGTACCGACGAAACAAGGCATAGAGCGGTTTGAGGTATGCACGGAGCGGGATTTTCACGAGCTTCTGCCGCGCTGGCTCAGCTTTCCGGTGCAGGAGACCGGCGGTTCGGGCCTGCGGTACTTTGTCATGGAGCATCTGGACCGGTATTTCACGCGCCTGCTCATCTTTTCCGCAGGACGCTATGAGCAGGATCTCAGCGGACTGGACAGCCGCGTCGGTGTACTGGTGCTGAGTGCGGTTTCGGGCATCAAGACCGCCCGTGTGGAGGGCAGCGGCTCGTGCAGCATCATGGAGCTGCCGGCCGAGCAGGATATCAATGAAGTGTACCGCGTGGTATGCTGAGTCATAGGAGTAAACGATGAAGCAGGCTGAGATTCGGCGGTATCGACCCGGCGAACGGACAAATCCATATCTGACCGCCGGATGGATGGCGCTGCTGGCGGCATTGCTGCTGAGCGGTTCGCTGCTGGCCATGCAGCGGCTGTGGAACGGCCGCGCACCGTCCCTTGCTGCCGTGTTTGCGACTGCCGCGCTCAGCGCACTGTGCGGCACTGCGGCGGATTTTGCGGCGAAACGCATTCCGGCGGCACAGCTGCTGGCGCTCGCACCCGTTCCGGCTGTGCTGATCGTGACCGGTTTCCGCGGATACATTGTAGGCGGCCGTGCATGGCTCAACACCATGCTCGACCGGTGGAATACGGTGCATGAAGGCGGTCTCGCGCTGTTTTCCGGCACAGCCTCCGAGCGGGATGTATGGGCGTTTGCGCTGTTGGCGGCGGTGCTCATCGGGCTGCTGTCGTGGTATGCGGTCAGCCGGCAGAGCAGCCGGCTCGCGGCGTTCATCAGCGTATTCTGGCTGCTGCTTTCGCTGTTCGGCGAGGGATTCTATCCGTTGGCGCTTGTGCTGCTGACAGCGGGGCAGCTGGGTCTGCACATGACGAGCGGCAGCCGCGCGATCACCCGCAGAGCGGTTGCATGGTGCCTTGGCATATCGGCAGTGCTGTGTGCCTGTGCGGTGGGACTGTCCGGCACGGAAATGCCGTCGGTCGATCGTCTGCGGCAGAATATCAAGCAGACAGTGCACGATCTGCGCTACGGCAGGGATACGCTGCCGCAGGGCGAGCTTTCTCAGGCGAACCTTCTGCACGAAAGCAGCGAAACCATGCTGAATGTACACACGGAACAGGAAAAGTCGGTCTATCTGCGCGGATTTACCGGCGGAAAATATGAAAACGGCACATGGAAGCCGCTGCCGGATGCCGTCTACGGCGGAGAAAACATCGGCATGCTGGACTGGCTGCAGACACAGGGCTTTGACCCGTTTACACAGTCGGCGGCATACTATCGGCTGACCGGCGATGCACCGGAGACCAACACGGTCGAGGTGTCGGTGAAGAACGCTTCACGCGACGCGGTGTATGCACCGGCTTCGATGGAAAAGGTAACGGACGGTGACGTGCGCGAACGCAGGGACGCGCTGCTTAAGGGGCGCGGTCTGCTCGGCATCCGCAATTATACGGTGACTGAGGTTTCGGGTACGCGGCCGTCGGAGCTCATGGTCGCGGAGAGCTGGGTCAGCAGCCCGCAGACTGAGGAGCAGGCAGCCTATGCGGAAGCAGAGTCGGTCTATCGCAGCTTTGTGTATGATGCATATACCGCAGCGGACGAGGATTTGCTGCCTATGCTGAACCGTCTGTTCTGGCAGGATTATGATGATGAAAATGACGGCGTTTACAGTGCGCTCAGCCGCATCCGCGAGGTGCTGAAAGCGCAGGTGCGCTACAGCGAGGCTGCCGGAGCCGCACCGAATAATGCGGACCCGATTGCATATTTTCTGACAGACTCGCGGAAGGGCAATGCAGTGCTTTATGCCTCAGCGACCGTGCAGGCGCTGCGGGCACACGGCATTCCCGCACGTTACGCGGAAGGTTACTATCTGCCGATTGCCAAAACGCAGAGCAGCGCGGACGGAACAGCTGCGCTGACCGGTCAGGACGCACATGCATGGGCTGAGGTCTATTTTGACGGTATCGGCTGGCTGCCGGTTGATGCGACGCCGGGTTACTATTTTGACGCGGTTGCGCTGCAGCAGATGGTCAGCCTGCCGGATACGGTGCGCAAAACTGCGGCTATCGACGAAGATCGGTCAGGTGCGGATCAGGTGGTCGAGCCGTCCGGCATCGGTGGTTCCGAGCAGTCCAAGCCGCTGACTGTGGTGAAAAACGTGGCTGCGGTTGGATTCGGTATTGCCGGCATAATTATTGTGCTGTTCACGCTGCTGCTGTGCGCGATGGAGCTGACGCGCGTGTTCCTGCTGTGGAATGCGGAACGCAGACGGCGCAGAATGTCGATTGAGGAGCGTGTGCGGCAGTCGCAGAAGCTGATGTTCAAGCTGATTTCCCTCTGGGGAATTGACGCGGCGCTCGGCTGGGAGACCGCAGCGACCGATAAGGCGCTTGCGGACACGCTGCCGTCGGTTAAGCCCGGAGAGTACGAGCGTGTGAACGGTCTGCTTGAGAAAACCATATACGGCGGCATCGCGCTTGAGCCGTTCGAGGAGCGCGCGCTCGATCTGTTCGTGCAGCGGCTTTGGGGAAGAAATGTGAAGAAAAGCTGGAAAATGCGTCTTAAACTGCGGTACGCGTGCTTGTTGGCGGCGAAATAAAAAGAAATCCCGAGGCGATAGGCTTCGGGATTTTTACTATTGCTGTACCTGCGGCAGCAGCAGGCGGAAGGCGCAGAGCAGCAGTTCCTCACGCGTGTGCAGCTGTGCGCTATGCGGAAGAATGCGCTGTCGGATTTCCGGAGAAAGTGCGTAAAAACAGTTGTTAGCCGTTTGATCAATGGACAACAGTGCTGTAAGATTGCAGAAATACTTCATGGAAATTCACCTCGGGATTCAGTATGGACAAGGGGAGAGCAAGCTATACGCAAAAACTTTTGGGAAAAATGAAAAAATGTGTTGACAAAGCGTATCAGGAGAGGTATACTAAATAAGCTGTTGATGAGCGGTTAAGAACAACGAAAAGTTGTGAAAGCTCTTTGAAAACAGCAGATTGTACCTTGTAAATTAAACAACGATGTGCTTAAACTTTTGTTCAAAAGAACGAAGGTTGTAGTGCGAACCTGAAATTTCGAGAGTTTTTTACTCTTGGTAAATCGCTGGAAGTCACAACTCCAGTTAAAATAAAGTGACACGTCAGACTCTAAAGTCGGTTAAAACGAGTTTTTGCTCGTTCTAATACAATTTTTAGAGAGTTTGATCCTGGCTCAGGATGAACGCTGGCGGCGTGCCTAACACATGCAAGTCGAACGGAGTCGTTTTGGAAATCTCTTCGGAGATGGAATTCTCGACTTAGTGGCGGACGGGTGAGTAACGCGTGAGCAATCTGCCTTTAAGAGGGGGATAACAGTCGGAAACGGCTGCTAATACCGCATAAAGCATC
>NZ_BMQH01000015.1:53560-53920 GCF_014648015.1 Butyricicoccus faecihominis | reverse complement strand
CTCTGTAAATCAGGACGCTCCATATTAAGACCTGTGAAGCCATCGTCCTGATAGACTGCCACAACCTCCCATCCCTGCTTTTCGCAGTATTTTTCCAGCATATCCCGCTGGTTGGCGATACTGGCACTTTCGCCTTGCAGGTCATCGTCCTTTGACAGCCTGCAATAGACCGCCGCACGATAGCCCCCGGCAAGTGCCGAACCGATTGTTCTGTATTCCATTTCGTTCATCATAGCCATTTACCCACACAATCCAGACGGTATCTGGCTCTTTTGAACCTCATCTTCATTATAGCCTATATCTTTCTTTTTAGCAAGATATTCTTTTGTATTTATTTTACCGTATTTCTGGGAAATCAGG
>NZ_BMQH01000015.1:51957-53550 GCF_014648015.1 Butyricicoccus faecihominis | reverse complement strand
TCATAGCCATTTACCCACACAATCCAGACGGTATCTGGCTCTTTTGAACCTCATCTTCATTATAGCCTATATCTTTCTTTTTAGCAAGATATTCTTTTGTATTTGTTTTACCGTATTTCTGGGAAATCAGACTGACGAACACATCGGTTGCGTCCAGTTCCCCGTCAAATACAGTGGTCACATGAATCTCTGTTTTGTTTTTTGCCATAGGCAGTTATCCTCCATACATGAAAATAGCCAGACAGAGGGTGTCGGCAACGAAGTCCGGCAACGGGCTTCAAAAGACCTTGCAAACAATCTCAATCTGGCGATGGTTACTATTTATACTTTTCTTTTATTTTTCTGTTGTTTTGGTTGTTATAAGGGAGAAAAGCCCGGAAATAAGGGGTTTTCCCCGGCAACCGGCTCGGCAACGGGATAGCAACAGGGGGTGCAACGGGCGGTCATTTTCAGAATGGAAGCTCCATCTGTTCTGTGACCTCCACAAAACCATCCATCGTTTTTTCAGACGGGTTGCCGGAGTCCGTTGCCGGGTTTTCACGCTCCCAGCCCTTTTGTCTGCCATATTCTGAAAACATTCTTGGGTTCGGGAAGTACCGCCAGCCGGAAATGCACTGGTTCATAATCTCGTTGATTTCCCGGATTTCCCATTGCTTCGGCTCGTCAAAGGCATGGTTTAAGGCTTCCTTGTAGAGCTGCTTGGAACAGACCATGCTCCCGGTGTACTTATCAAGATACGCCTGTATCATCCCGGCTTTGGTGTCCTCCGGCATAAAATCCCGCTGGTGTTCTTTGAGATACCGCTGCATGGCGGGGCTGAAAGCCAGCTTGAACCTGCCGCTTCGGTAAATCTCCATCGCTTCTGCCCACATTTGTTCGATATAGGCTCTGGAAGCGGCTTCGTCCTCCAAAATGTGAACCTCAGCTTGCTCCGGGTACACCATGACGGGGATAAAGCGGCGGTTGCCGGAACGGTCAAGGGGCAGGAAGTCAAGGGCATTGGAAGTGCCGCCAAACACGCACTGACGGGGGCGGTCTGCCGGGTGGGTTTCATAAGGTATCTTGTAAACCTCTTTCTGCCGGCTTAAAAACGACTTGATTTCCTCAATGCTCTTGGCGTTGGCGGTTGCCATCATTTCCGACATTTCGATAATCCAGTGACCTTGCAGCTTGCGGTACACATTGTCATCGTCCAGCTTCCGCAAATCATCGGAAAACCACTCGTCCCGGACTGCCAGCAGACGGAAGAAAGTGGACTTGCCAGCCCCCTGACCGCCTACCAGACAGAGCATGATTTCAAACTTGCACCCCGGCTGAAAGGCTCGTGAGATTGCACCCAGCAGGAACAGCTTCAACGCTTCATAGGTGTAATCGTCTGCGTCAGCCCCCAGAAAGTGCCGCAGACAGAAACGGATTCGTTCTGTCCCGTCCCACACAAGGGCACTTAGGTAGTCCCGGATGGGATGGTACTTGTTTTCATTCGCCACAATCCCGATGGCATTATCAATCTTTTTCTCATTGGTAAGCCCATAGGTTTCTTCCAGATAGAGAAGCAGATACTTCATATCCGTATCGTTCAGGGCTGTGCTTTCT
>NZ_BMQH01000015.1:47976-51947 GCF_014648015.1 Butyricicoccus faecihominis | reverse complement strand
CGGTCGGTCAGGATGTTGTATGCGATAGCCCCGGAAAGCAGCGGGTCACGCTGGAATACGGTCAGGCAGTTCCGTATGCTCTGACGGACACCGCCTTTCTCGGTAGTTTCCAGTCCCGCTTTGATTTCCTCAATGCTCTGGGGTGGCTGCATGGCGTTCATGGTGTTTTTTAATTCTTGCTGCGTCTGCGGCTGCAAGCTCTGCCATTCGCTGTTCAAGCTGTATCACATCCTTTCCGTAGTCCGCAATCAAAGCCGCTTTTTCCTCTGTCTCCCCGAACAGCAATATATCCAGCAGATATTCCACTTGGGCTTGCTTCTGTAAGGCTTCCACGAACCGGGGATGAAAGGCTTCCTCCGGGGAGTGCGGGGCGTAGTCCTTTCTCCATTCCATAAGCAAGTGAAGATAATCGGCAAGAATACGGAAGCAGCGGTTCTTTGCTTCCTGAAACTGTTCCTCCGGGGATTTCTGCCGGGGCTTGGGCTTTTTTGCCTTTCCCGGCGGTTTCCAGTCCTCATAGGAAAGCCCGAAGTCCTGTGCCAGTTGTACGGCAGCTTCTTTCTTTCCCAGCCCATACAGGGCGGCGGTAAAATCAATCACATCCCCATCCGCACCGCAGCCGAAGCAGTGGTAACGCCGATCCAGCTTCATACTTGGGGTTTTATCGTTATGGAACGGGCAGCAAGCCATCCCGTTCCGACCTACATGGATTCCATAATGCTCCGCAGCCTGTCTTGTTGTGACGGACTGCTTCACAGCTTCAAATACATTCAAATCTATCCCTCCTTGAAAATAAGAAAAGCACCTGACATTCTCTGATTGAAAATGCAAGTGCCTGTTAAAGTTCCATATCCTGTTGTCTGTGTTTCGCCTGTGCCGGGGCGGTTCTTTGAGCCTTTTTCTCGTCCGCCTTATCCTGCAAGACTTCCTTGATGGGCTGCTTCTTAGGCGGCTCTTTACTTTCCTCTGTGCCGGGTGTGGCTTTCCGTACCCAGTAGCGGATGTCCCGCAGCTTCTTCAAATCCTCCTGTACCTCGGTCAGCGGTACTTTCAGCTCTGCGATTTCGCTGAGAAGTTTTTCCTGCTCCTCTTGCAGCTCCTTTTGGGTACTGTCCTTATCGTCTGGGTGCTTGGCAAGGTAGGCAGCGGCTTTCTCATACCGGGCAACATCCGGGTGTTCCTGTTTGAATTTCTCCTTTGTTTTCTTGAAAAATATCTTCTGGTACTTCTCATAGAAAGGCTTACATTCCTTGCAGTCTGTTCGGCTGGCAAGAATCCCGTCAATCACTTTGCTGCGGACTTCCTTTGGCTTCATCTGATTGCGGTAATCTGCGGCTGATTTCCCGGAAGATTCCAGAAATGCTTCTAAGTCCTCCACAGTGGAAAGCCCCTTTTGCCGGAGATAGGACAGGGCTTCGCTGACTGCCTTTAAGTCCTGTGAAGTCCCCCGGTTCTGTCCAGCCCTTGTCCAGTCCTTCCGTTCTTCCTTTCGTATCTCCATATACTTCATCAACAGATTGGGAAGAAGTGTCGCTTCCTCCGCCGCTTTTTGTGCAAGCAGCTCTTTCCGTTTTTCTCCCAGCTCGGTAATCCAGCCTTTGAGGTTTTGGATAAGCTGCCGGATGGACTTCATCAGGCGGTTGGCGGCTCTGATTTCCCGGTTCAGGTTGCCGATGTTCGTCTGGATACCCCGCTTTTCCATCTGCCGGACAGCCGCCCCTTCATGGACAGTAGGGATAATATCAAGCCCCTGTCTGGCATAAGAACGCAAGTCCACACGCTCTGGGCGGTCATTGGCTTCCAGATAGCGGTTCTGGATGACCTCCCATTCATGCCGCCAGATTTCGCAATACTTCTGGTCGTTCCAATCCACCGTATCCTCCTTGTGGCTTTTCCATCTGCCGGACGGAAGTTTTATCCGTTCCCCGTTTTCGTCAAGGTCATAAACCTTGCGGCTCTTGGGAAGCCATTTTCCATGTTCGTCCATTGCCCTCATAGTGAGCATGACATGGGCGTGGGGATTGTGTCCCGGCGGATAAGTGTCATGGATGGCAAAGTCAACAATCATTCCTTTGGAAACAAACTGCTGCTCACAAAACTCCCGGACAAGGACAGCGTACTGGTCAGGCGGTATCTCTCTGGGAATGGTAAGCACCCACCTCCTTGCAAGCTGGGAGTTCCATTGTTTTTCCACAGCTTCGGCGGCGTTCCATAGGGTATTGCGGTCTGCATACGACCGTGGAGCATTTGCCGGGAGCAGGATTTCATTGTGGACGATACCACGCTTTTCCGGGTAGTGCTTCACTTGCTGGTCGTATTCACAGAACAGCTTTTCGCCACTCTGGTAAGCAGCGGCGGCAACCGCAGACTGCCGCTGGCTGCGCTGAACAATCGAGATTTCGTTGTGTGGACAGGGCATTTCGTGTCCCTCCTTTCGGTAATTGGTGGATGGGGTGGCGTTTTACCACCTCATTTGGGGCAGAAAAAAAGCAGGAGACCTTTTCAGATTTCCTGCTCGGTGGTGCCGCCGGTGGGCGGCTGGTATTTAATTGTAAAAGTTCGGGGCAAGTTGACCCGATGTGAAGCTGACAAACTGGAAGTTATTTTACTTGCGTTCTATAAATCCTATGATTGAAAAAATCAATCCTACAATCCCAATTCCGATAACGAGCAGCCCCATTCCTGATGAGCAAAGAGAAATTATAATGGCAAAGAGTAGTATTGCAATACCTAATCCAATTTTCTTCATTGTAAATCCTCCTTTACAAATGCCGATTTGTTGTCATCTTCATTATACTTCATTGGCTATCGAAAAGATAGCATATTTTATGAAACTTGTCGGCTGGGAACAGCTTGCAACGCAAGGTGTCCCCAGATGGCAAGTACACAAAAGGGTAGCTGGCGGCAGCCAGCGCAGGGGAAGCGTAGCGTCCCCTGTTTGATTTGAAGCAGACCATGACTGCGGAAAATCACAGCCCTCCGGCGAGGAGCCTTCGGAGAACGCAATGCACCAACCTCTGGGTGGTGTATAATTGCGCCCTTAGTAAACTAAGGGGTTTCCGGCTTCTCCCGTTCCAGCAGTTTTTTCAATAGTTCCTGCGTGTCCTGCCTGTGAAAAATGAGTTTCAACAACAGCATGACATCATCATCTGTCAGGCGTTCCGGCTCTTGCAGAAAACTTTCCAGCATACCGCCACGAGTACAGAGCCGGTGCGTCCGTTCCTTTCGGGTAAGCTGCTTTAACTGGTGCTGCAATGCCTTTTCATCATTGATGGCTTTCCGCAGTTTCTTTTCGCTTTTCTCCAACTCCCGGTTGAGCTTTTCCAGCTTTGAGGTATCAGGCAAGGGCAGCGTCCTCCTTTCCCGGTATCAGCACATAAATCCTGTTTGGTTCTCCAACGCCCTGACGCACCCGCATGATAAGTCCGGCGGTTTCCAGTTCATTCAGAGAACGCTTGACCGTCATGGGACTGCGGGACAGGACTGCGGCAATGGCTGTGACAGGGAAGCAGACAAACAGGATTCCGTTCTCGTCCTCCTGACCTTTGGAGAGCATAGCGTCCAGCATCCGGCAGTACATGACCTTTGCGGTGCTGCTGACTGGAAATCCTGTCAACGCTCTGGGAAAGGGCATACAGGGCGGCAATGGTGTGTCTATCGTCATAAATTCAAAATTCATTCGGTGTGTTCCTCCTTTTTCTTTGCTCGTTTGGATAAATAACGGGGGCAGTCAATCACAACCGCCCGGAAGCTCTGCCTGCACCCATGCTGGCATTTCCGGCATAATTCGTTGTAAGTGACACGCCCCCGGTCATTGAGGTAAAAGGAAAGCTCATGCTTCCTCTTTTTGCTCATTCTCGGCATATTGTGTTTCCTCCCGTTTTAGTGTATGGTTTCGGGGCGATTTTCGGCAAAATTACAGCCATAGAGCCGATTAAAATCTCCCGAAGTATCAGCGATAGGGTAGACTA